>CAZBIK010000221.1:0-6226 GCA_964491955.1 uncultured Ferruginibacter sp. | reverse complement strand
TGTTATCACGGGCCACCATCAGTTCTTCGGCCATGGAAGGCTTGCCGGGCAGACCCATTTGTGTGGAGATAATGCCTTCATTCAGCAGACCGTTCGTACCAATACCGGTATCATCCGGAACCTGGATGATGGTGCCTTCAAAACTTTTTACATATTGCAGGGCTTTTAAGACCAGGCCCGAATGCTGAATGGGATGGATGCCATCGCTGAAGGCCAGGGCACCGGATTGCTGCATGTCGTACATCTCTGCCAGTTCTGTTCCTTCGGCATTTTTGGATACGGCACCCATCGGATGGATATTCACCGCCACCTGTTTGCCTTTTTGAACAATGTATTCAACCTGGGCTTTATTGTCAACCACCGGCCGGCTGTTAGGTACCAGCATCACATCGGTAAAACCACCTGCTGCTGCAGCCATGGCGCCTGTTTCCATGGTTTCCTTCTGTTCAAACCCGGGGTCGCCAAAATCTGCAAACATATCCATCCAGCCAATGCTTACACAGAGGTCTTTATATTCGATCGTTTGATCCGCTTTTTCATCAATGTGGTCCGCTATGGAAAGGATCTTTCCCTTGCTGATCAGAATATCTTTGGATTGCCCGTTAAAAGGAGAGGAGGGTGAAATGATCCTGGCTTGCCTGATTAATACCTTCATTATTTATAAGAGATTGCGCAAATATCCTAAAAAAATGTCAGGATATGAAACCTGTCTTTAAAATAGTACCCTGCGCCGGACCGGTTTGCAAAGGCAGGATTTTGTATGTTCCGGGGAGAAACCGGCATGCCCGGGTAAAAAACTCCATCAGGTGTTTAAAATAGTGAACCGTAACATGTGAAATGTTACGGTTGCTTGAAACAAAAACTGCCTGAAACACATTGAATTTAATTACCGGTGGATATTGAATGTTGACCGGTAAATTTATTTGTCCGGATCTTAAAACGGTATTGGGTTGGTTTTCACAGGAGAATATTTTTTAAGCGGGGATCGCATAGAAATGTACAAAATCCGGATCCCGGGCATATCGGTTATAGGAGTTAGATGTTTTCATGTACTGCCTTTTTTATAATAAAAAAACAACAGTATAAAAGTCTGACATTTTAATACTGTTTAAAACTGAAATACTCTGAACCCGGCTTTTTTAATGCTGAGCAGGAATTAAAGCCGGTTATGTTCCTGAATAAATACCAGATATTAAAAACCAAGTTCCGGTGTAAAATAAAATCAGAATAGGTTCAATCCGGAGTCGGCACTATAGTAAGACCCCCGGTAAACCCGGGGGCCTTCATTTATAACAGGGTTACAGATCCGGTTCATGAACTTCAGTTACTCAAAAAGCAGCCTGTTTTTCGGTCATCATTTTCCGCATATTCAGTAATCCATAACGCATACGGCCAAGGGCAGTATTGATGCTGCAATGGGTAATCACCGCAATTTCCTTAAAGCTCATACCAGCAAAGTGCCGTAAAATGATCACTTCACGCTGATCATCGGGCAATTTGTCCAGCATTTGTTTTACGCCAAGCTGTCTTTCCCTGTTTAACAGGTTAAAGTCTGCAGCAGGTGCAGCATGACTCTTTTCTTTGAACAGTTCCCAGCCGTAACTTGTCGTAATGGCCGGACAGCGCTTTATTTTCCTGAAATGGTCTACACACATATTGTGGGCAATGCGGATAGCCCAGGGCAAAAATTTTCCTTCATCGGTATACCGGCCTTTTTTTAATTTTTCAATGATCCGGATAAACACATCCTGGAAAATATCTTCGGCCAGGTATTTGTCTTTTACCAGCAGGGAAATGCAGGAGAAGATCCTGATCCGGTGCCGGTGTACTATGACCGGAAAGGCATTGGGATCGCCTTCAAGAAATAAATGGATAAGCTGTTGATCTGTTAAGTTGTTGTGGCTTTTCATGATTTTCCTGGTTTAAAATATGAGGATCTTAATTTTAGTAACGCTATATATGATATTGATCTGATCATTTTTAACGGATACATTTCAACAACTGATCTGCCTTTAATATGAATAAATAATAACAATATAAATATCTGTCAACAACAGGTAGATATGAACAGAATCCTGCTGAAGCGGTAATTTTTATCACTGAATGGGATTATATAGCGGGTTCCTGAAACTGGCGCGGGATATTATAAAATGCAGGCCTGCTCTGACATGGGAACCGGGATTATAAATGGTCAACTGCCATCATCCAGCCATATTTTAAAATCGGCAGATCTTTCCGTGCTTACGATGGTTTCCTGTTTTGCGGGCGGCTTCAGTTTAATGAGTACCCGGGCTTTTGTATAAGCAAACATTTCTGAAATAGATTTTATGGATACAATGAACTGCCTGTTGATGCGGAAGAATATTTTCGGATCGAGCAGAGTCTCCAGGTTGTCGAGGTTGATGTCAATGGCAAAACGCCTGCCTTCAAAGGTGGTGAGGAAATTGATCTTATCCTCGGTATAGAAATAGGCGATCTCCTCTGTATTGACCGTTTTAATATGCTCCCCATACCTGACGATAAACCTGGTTTTGTAGGAATGGGATTGCGGGTTATAGGCCTGTAATAATTTATCAATATCCAGTACCGGGGCGGGTACCGGTTTTAACTTTTTAAATTTGCTGATGGCAGCCTGCAACTCCTCTTTTTTCAGGGGTTTCAGCAGGTAATCAATACTGTTAACCTTAAACGCTTCAATGGCATACTGGTCATACGCAGTGACAAAAATGACCGGGCAGGTGATCTTTACGGTTTTAAAGATCTCAAAACTGGTTCCGTCTGCCAGCTGAATATCAGAAAAAATGAGGTCGGGCTGGTCGTTTTCGCCAAACCATTTAACCGCAGAAGAAACACTCACGATGGAGTCGAGTAATTCAACACCCGGTTCTATTTCTTTAACCATTTTCAACAACCTTTTTGCTGCCGGTTCTTCGTCTTCTATGATCAGAATTCTTCGCATATCAGTTTTTTAAAAGGGGAAGTGAAACGATAAAATAATGTTCATCCTGTTCGATCTTTACTTTTTTACTGGAAAGCAGGTTATACCGGTTAATGATATTCTGCAGGCCCATACCGGCGCTCCCGGGTTTGCTTATCCGGGCATGTATATTATTTTTGAACAACAGGTATCCATCACCTGATATTGCCAGGTTGATGATCAGCCTGGTTTCCCTGGAAACCGCATTGTGCTTAATGGCATTTTCCATTAAAAGCTGCAGCGTTAAAGGGGGGATAAAATATTGTGCTTTCTGCTGTTCCGTTAATGCCGAGATCAATTCAATATTGTTGCCATGGCGCTTTTGCTGAAGGAAAAAATAGGTCTGCAAAAGGTCTGTTTCTTCCTGCAGGGAAATGATCTCCTTGTCCCTGTAATTTACAATATTCCTGAAAAAATCAGATAACTGCTCCACGTATTCAACTGCCATTTTTGGATCATCCTCAATCGTTGATATGAGGGTATTGAAACTGTTGAACAGGAAATGCGGGTTTACCTGGTTGCGCAGCACTTCAAACTGGAACTGTATCTTTTCCTGGCGAAGCCGTTCTATTTTCTTTACAGATGCTTCCCTGCTGCGGATATACCAATACAGCAAAGCAGCTGCGAGTATCGTACAGAGAATAATGAACCATGCCTGTTTGTAAAAAGCCTTTTTAATGATGAATGTGTAGACTGCCTCATCTGCATTTTTAAAGGTTTTATTGAGTGCTGCCTGGATGCGGAATGTATAATTCCCCGGTTCCAGGTTTGGAAAATTCTTACTCCGGTCCCTCGTGATCACCCAGTTGCTGTCGAGCCCTTCAAGCTTATACCGGTAATAAACCGATTCGGGATCGGAATAATACAGCCCGGTGTAGTTAAAAGTGAAATTATTTTCATCATGACTGAAAATAGTTGAACGGCCCTCATCAATATCCTGTAAAAAAAGCTGTACTGATTCGATCAGTGCAACCGGTTTTTGCAATGAGTTTTCAGGAAAAGAATAGGAAAGGATACCACTTACCGTACTCACCATCACCCGGCCTGAACTATCCTGGGTAACTGCACCCAGGTCTTCTGCATTGATCTTGGTAATGCCCTGGCTGCTGTTCAGGTAAGAGATACTCCCGGTTAACGGGTTTAAAATATCAAGCCCCAGTTTATGTACAATGATGATGTTGCCGGCGCTGTCTGTTTTCAAAACAGAAATATTCAGGTCACTCAAACCATCGGCCACCGTGTAATTTGTAAAATTCCTGCCATCAAATTTATATATGCCTGCCCCCGACGTGCTGAACCAGATATGGCCGTTCTTATCTTCTGTAATGGAAAAGATATGGCCGTCTTTGACCTGGTCTTTATTGTTGTAATAAGTGAAATGATCACGCTGCAGCATCGTCAGCCCGTTCCCATCAGTGGCAAACCAGATCCTGTTCCTGCTGTCTTTGAAAATATTATAAATATAATTTGTGCCCGTGTTGGAACTGTTGTAATTGGTGAAAGAGTAGGGCTTATCAATATCCGCATTGCCGGGCCCAAGCTGCACCAGCATGGTACCTTCAAGGCTGCTGACAAATACAGAATTTCCACGTCCGTTTATAGAAAGTATTCCCGCATTATGGAACAGGTTGTTTTCCGTGAACGGACGAAATTTTGAACTGTAAGGGTCAAAAATAAACAAGCCTTTGCGCATGGAACCGATCCAGATGTTTTCATACATATCCTGGTAAAGCGAAGTGATATCTGTTTTTACGGTAAGTGCCGGTATCCTGATCTTTTGTGCCTGGTAATTCCCGTCCTTTATATAAAGCCTGATGAGGTCATTGTTATAATCATTGATCCAGATATCGCCGTTTTTTGCCGATAAGATAGCGTGCACGTGTTCAAAATCAGGTGAACCGGGTATGGAAATTAATTTAAGCATTTCACCCGGTGTACGTACCAATCCATGAACGGGTGATGTTAACCAGATATTCCCCTGTTTGTCTTCCAGTAAATTGCCGGCCGTATTGCCCGTACCTGACTGTGGTATCGAATCCAGTTTAGTTGCTGCGATCGAAAACCTGTACAGGCCATTTTGCTGGGTTGCTATCCAAAGAACCTGTTGTGCCTGTAATAAGGCATTTACCTGTCCATGTTTCCAGTTATTTGCAGCAGCCGGTACGGTAATTTTTTTTGTGGTATGATCATACAAACAAAAACCTTTGTCCTGTAATCCGATCCAGAAACTATTGTTGCCGGCGGGTACAACAGCTGTTACAATATAATCGGGCAGCCCCTGTTTAGGGCTAATTACTGAAATTTGCTTTTTTCCATTTTTGATGGAGCAGATATTGATACCCTGGTCAGAACCGGCAAGCACATCACCGTTACCGGCCAATGCCAGCGAACTGATGTTTAGGTCACTCAAACCGTCATCATCATTGATCAGGAAGATGCGTTTTCCCTTCATATAATAAACGCCTTCACCATTGGTGGAAAACCAGATGTTGTTTTCCCTGTCCTGCAGGAATGCCGTGATCTTTTTTTTGGGGGTGCCTTCTTCCGGGTTAAAATAAAGCAGTTTTTTATTTACAATATTGGCAATGCGGCCGCTTTTAAAACCTACCCAGGTTTTCAGCTGCCTGTCCTGGAAAATGGCGGTTACCGTATCTGAATATTCTGCATTCTCAAAATGGATGTTGCTGTATTTCTCCCCGTCAAATTTATAAAGGCCATTATCGGTTCCTGCATACAGGTAACCCTGGTGGTTTTTGAACAGGATATTTATTTTTACTGCCTTGTTGTCTTTTTCGAGTTTATAATATTTATAACCGGGTTGTTGAGCTGCTGCCCCGGTAACAAAGGACAACAATAAAAAGGATAAAAAAAATCGGTTGATTGAACAGCTCATTATAGTACCAGGTCGGCTTTTACTTCTACTTTGATCTCTGATGCCAGCTTTTCGTGCACCACTTTTGGTATCGGGATATTGTGATCTGACAGTAATACCGTAAAGTTTGAGCTGATGTTTATTTTCCCGTTCTTCACCACCAGGTCGCTTTTAATGATCCTTTCCTGTACCACGCCATGGATCAACAGGTTCCCCTTTGCCCGGATGGTATACAGGCCATCTTTGGTAAAATCAATGTCTTCTATGATCTTGCCGCTGAAAGAGGCACTGGGGTATTGCACACTTTCCATATAGTTCTCATTAAAATGTTCCTGTTGCAGCGGGCTGTTGAAACCTGTAAAAGAATTTATATTAAC
>CAZBIK010000220.1:0-6317 GCA_964491955.1 uncultured Ferruginibacter sp. | reverse complement strand
ACCCCTTACCTGGCTACATTCACCGACCTTTTTTCCCTGATCACCGTTACTTTGATCTGCCCCGGAAAGGTCATTTCTGTCTGTATTTTCTGGGCTATTTCAAAACTCAGTTTATCGCTGTCGCCGTCAGTTACTTTATCTGCTTCCACAATTACCCTTAATTCCCTGCCGGCCTGTATGGCATAGGCTTTTTCAACCCCGGTATAGGCCATGGCCAGGTTTTCAAGATCTTTGATCCGCTGAATGTACTGCTGCATGATCTCACGCCTTGCGCCCGGCCTTGCGCCGCTGATGGCGTCACATGCCTGGATGATGGGAGAGATCACATATTGCATCTCCATTTCATCGTGGTGGGCGCCGATGGCATTCACTACAGCCGGGTTCTCTCCATATTTTTCGGCCAGTTTAGCACCCAATAAAGCGTGGCTTAATTCAGTTTCTTCGTCGGGCACCTTACCGATATCGTGCAGTAAACCAGCTCTTTTGGCCAGTTTTGCGTTCATACCGAGTTCAGAAGCCATGATGGCACAAAGGTTTGCTGTTTCGCGGCTGTGCATCAACAGGTTTTGTCCGTAACTGGAGCGGAAACGCATACGGCCCACCATCCTTATGAGTTCCTTATGCAGGCCATGTACCCCCAGTTCCATAGCGGTACGTTCACCAATTTCCATTACCTGGTCGTCAATTTGTTTTTTGGTTTTTTCCACCACTTCCTCAATACGTGCCGGGTGAATACGTCCGTCGGCAACCAGGCGTTGCAATGATAAACGGGCTATTTCCCTGCGCAGGGGGTCAAAGGAAGAAAGTACGATGGCTTCGGGTGTGTCATCTACGATCAGGTCCACGCCGGTAGCGGCTTCTATGGCACGTATGTTACGTCCTTCCCGCCCGATGATGGAGCCTTTGATCTCATCGCTTTCTAAATTGAATACGGTGATGGCATTTTCAATGGCAGCTTCTGCAGCCGTACGCTGTATGGTTTGGATGACTATTTTACGGGCCTCCTTGGTGGCTTTTAATTTGGCTTCTTCTATGATCTCCTGCTGGATCACCAGGGCCTTGGTATGTGCCTCCTGCTTTAAACTTTCGATCAGCTGGGCCTTGGCATCTTCGGCACTCAGCCCGGCCACTTTTTCGAGGCGGCGGATATGTTCTTCCTGGTGTTTTTCCAGTTCGGTGCGCTTGATATTCACCACTTCTATCTGGCGGTTCAGGGTTTCCTTGATGGCCTCATTGTCTTTGATCTGCTTTTCAAGGTTCTGGTCCTTTTGATTGATGGATTGCTCTCTCTGCTTGATGCGGTTTTCACCCTCAATGAGTTTCTGGTTACGTTGCATAACCTCACGGTCATGGTCCGATTTAAGCTGCACGAACTTTTCCTTGGCTTCCAGCAATTTCTCTTTCTTAAGATTTTCGGCCTGTAATTGCCCGTCGGCGATGATCTTTTGAGCCTGTTGCTCTGCTTCAGCTATTTGTTTCTGGGTGTTCTTGGCAAAAACCAGTTTACCCAGTATGATGCCCAATATCAGCGCTGCTGCGCCAATGATAATGTACAATATTATCGGTTCCATTGCTTGTTCCTGTTTTAAAACGTTTCAAAATCATATATAACTCCCCTTTATCCATATAAGTTAAATGAGATATTTAAGTAACGAAGATAAGTAATTTGTTTGGAGAAAAAGGGTTTGCAGCGTGGAGTTATGTGCTAACCGGCAAGGCAACCTGAAAATTTATTTCACCTTATCCAGCTGTGCTTCAATTTTTTCCAGTGCATCGGCCATTTCTTTTTCCAGCAACGGGCTGTTTTCAGCACCCGCCTGGGTGGCATACCAGATCATCACCATGGCAATATAGTCCTGCATATCCTTGCCGGCAAACTGGGTTTTAAATTCCACGATCTTGTCGTTGATGGTCTTTAAGGTGCGGCGTATGGCCTCTTCATCATTGGGGCTGGCCTTAATGCGGTAGGTACGGTCGCCAATTACAATATTTACTGGTATCAATGCTTGCATAATTAAAATTAATGTTTTATTTTGTTCCCCTGCCAAAGAAACCGCCATTTTCCTATATCATAAAAATCAACCGGTACTATAGTTTTTACTAATGTACTTTAATCAGATTTACCCTCTTATTGCATTTTACCCCTTTAGTAAACCAATTAGAACCAAACCAGTACAACCATGTTTGCAAAAATCAAACAGGCCTTTTTTACCGATTCCCTTACCATTGAGTGGGATAAGGCAACAGCTGATCCTTTAAAGTTTGTATTACGGAACGATAAAGGCGAGATCTGCTCAACTTTGGATGCCATAGAAAACCAGGACCAGAAGTTTTTTAACTGGCGGGGATTAAATGACCTGCCTTATGGAAGGTATTTCCTGGAACTGAGCAATATCGAAGGGGGACAGATATTAAAACTGGTAAAAAGGGTATAGGCTACTCACTGAGTATGCCAATGCATTTATCTATTTCCCGGATGTACCGGCTGATGTTCTTTTCAAATGCTTTCCTGTCAGCATCATTCATTTTTCCGGCTGCGGCTTTTAAAATGGTTATTTTTTCCCGGAGCGCTGTTATTTGTGCCTGGTCATTGGCTTTTGCTTCCTGCAATTCCTTTATCAGATCGCTTTGGCGTTTGTTGTCTTTCTGCAACAACTGGTAGTTCTTCAGCAGTTGCTGCAGTTTGCTGTTGATGCGTTTGATATGTTGTTCCAGGTCACTCATACCCCAAATCCGCCGCGGCGGAGCTTTTGGATTAAAATTATTTAAACTTATTCTGTATTAAATAGTTGATACATTCCGTCCACAGGACTCTATTTTCCCCTTAAGGGGTCAGGGGTTTTACTTCCTGATCTCTGCCCCCAGTTCCTTTTCACAGGAGATAATGATCTTTTGCATCATACCATCGATCTCTTTATCCGTCAGGGTTTTTTCCTCATCTGAAAATGTAAAGCTGATGGCCATCGATTTTTTCCCCGCCCCGATCTTTTCACTTTCAAATATATCAAACAAACTGATCGATCTTAATTTATTTATCCTGGCTGCATGGGTTGCTTTTTCAACCGCAGCATAGGGAATGGCTTTATCTATTATTATCGCCAGGTCGCGGTGCACCGCCGGGTATTTTGAAACGTCTTTATACTGAATATTTATTTTTTTGTTCAGTTTCAGCAAACTGTCCCAGTCCAGGTCGGCATAAAAAACAGGCTGTTTAATATCAAACCGGTTCAGGATGGCATTGCTCACCATGCCCAATTCTGCAACTTTTTGGTTTTTGATGATTGCCTGCAATCCATCCGGCAGGTCAGCATTTTCGGATGGTAAATACCCATCAACGGGTAAACCCAATACGTTGATTATTTTTTCAAAAACGGCCTTTATAAAATAAAAATCAGCTTTTCCTGCTTTTTCCTGCCAGCTGCCTGCAGACTTATTGCCGGTTACATAAATGGCTAAATGATTCTTTTCCGGAAATTTTCCCGTTTCGTTAACCGAATAGGTTTTTCCGAATTCAAAAAACTTAAGGTCATTGTTCTTTCTGTTGAGATTGTAGGCAATGGATGTTAAGCCGGTTTCCATCATAGCGGGCCGCATGATATTCAGCTCCTCACTCAGGTTATTGATCATCTTTACCGTGTGCAGTAAAACATCATCCGTATAATAGGCACTGTTGGTAATGGAATTGGTGAATATTTCCCGGAACCCTGAACCGGCAAGGTATTCAGCAATTTTTTCTGTGTAAGCAGCTTCATATGCCAGTGTTTCCACAGCAGGGGAAATACTGATGGTGTTTGGGATCTCCACGTTATCCAAACCATCAATGCGCATGATCTCTTCCACGATATCGGCACCTATGCTGATGTCGGGCTTACTAAAGGGAACGGCAAAACGCATTTCATCGGCCCCTTCCTTGATCAGGTCAAAACCCAGGCTGTGCAGAATATCCTTGACTGCATCGCCATGATAATTTTTACCGCTGAGTTTTTTCAGGTAATGGTATTTAAGTGCAACCTCGGTTCTTTGTTTCGGGGATGGGTATACGTCAATGATGTCACTGGCTATTTCACCACCGGCAATTTCTTTAATGAGTATGGCCGCTCTTTTTAAAACCTGGACGGTGTTGCTGATATCAACGCCTTTCTCAAACCGGGTGGCTGCATCGGTGCGCAGGCCATGCCGCAGCGATGTTTTGCGGATGGAAACGGGATCAAACCATGCACTCTCCAAAAATATATTCCTGGTTGCTGATGTTACGCCGCTTACTAACCCACCATAAACGCCGCCAATGCACATGGGTGCCTCTGCATGGCAGATCACCAGGTCTTCTGCAGAAAGTTTTCTTTCCTTTTCATCCAGTGTGGTGAAAGTAGTCCCTTCCGGCAGGTTTTTAATGATCACTTTTCTTCCTTTAATGGCATCTGCATCAAAAGCATGTAAGGGCTGGCCGGATTCATGTAAAATGAAATTGGTGATGTCTACAATATTATTGATCGGGCGAAGGCCGATGCTTTTTAATTTTTGCTGCAGCCAGCCCGGGCTTTCTGCAATGGTTACCCCCTCGATGCTCACGCCGGAATATCGCTGGCAGGCTGTAGTATTTTCAATGATCACTTCCATCTGCAAACCCTGGTTATCGGGTTTGAATCCGTTTTTGTATGGCGTTTTAACTACCGTACCTTTTTTATTGTGGTGGCTCAGGTAGGCACAAACATCCCTGGCAACGCCCAAATGGCTCATGGCATCCATACGGTTAGGGGTAAGCCCGATCTCAAAAATAAAATCGTGTGTAAGTTTAAAATAACCTGCAGCAGGGATGCCAACCTTCGTGTCTCCCGGAAGTACCATGATGCCTGCATGACTTTCGCCCAACCCGATCTCATCTTCCGCACAGATCATGCCCTGGCTTTCCACACCACGTATCTTTGCTTTTTTCATGGTCATGGGTTCGCCGGTAACCGGGTAGATGGTAGCGCCCATGGTGGCTACTATCACTTTTTGGCCAGCAGCCACATTTGATGCGCCGCAAACGATCTGGAGCTTTTCTGCAGTCCCGATATCTACCGTAGTCACTTTTAATTTATCAGCATCCGGGTGTTTTTCACAGGTGATCACTTCACCAATAAAAAGTCCTTCCAAACCACCTTTGATGGTTTCATATTTCTCCATGCTTTCCACTTCAAGCCCGATCGATGTAAGGATCTTACTCAATTTTTCGGGTTCAATCATTTCGGGCAGGTACTCACTGAGCCAGTTGTAACTGATGATCATCTGGGTTTTATCATTTATGATTAGCTGTCAAAGATAGTTTTTTGAATGCTTCTGCGTACTGTACAGATGTTGAATCTGGTTTTTTACCGGCAAAATCCAAAAAAGCAGAAATTGAATGGACAATACCCTTTGTCATTAAAATGCCTGGAAATGGCAAAGACTCATAATCTAACTATTGATCTTTAATAATGCAAGCCCATGTAGAAATTATATGGTGTAAAAAAGAAAACCTGCAATTACTAAATTGTTAATAAAACCAACCGGAATCCGAATTTTGTTGATTTTAGTTCTGTTAATTAACTGTGCGTAATTAATGAATAACCTTAATAAACTATCTTTACGGTGGAAAAGCATGGGGAAAACAACTGCAAAAAACGTATTTCGGCTGATGTGGATAAAAATGAATGCCTGGCGGTTCTTCTTTTGCATTTACCTTAGCCGCCCGGCAGTAAATAACCCAATTAAAGAACAGGATTCAGCACATGGAACTTACTAACTTCAATAAAGACAAAAAACTGCGCCGTAAAGCGCCACTTGACCTTGGAAACATGATGTATGGCAAGGTACCGCCACAGGCAAAGGAACTGGAGGAAGCCGTATTGGGCGCCATCATGCTTGAAAAAAGTGCATTCGACACCGTGGTTGAAATTTTAAAACCTGAATGTTTTTATGTAGATGCCAACCAGCGGATCTACAAAGCCATGCAGGGGCTTGCCATAAAAAGTTTACCTATCGATCTGCTGACCGTTGTGGAAGAATTGAAATTCAGGGAAGAACTGGATGCAGTTGGTGGCCCTTATTATGTTACCAAACTGACCAACGCGGTAGTTTCATCGGCCAATATTGAGGCCCATTCCCGTATCGTTCTGCAGAAATTCATTCAGCGTGAACTGATCCGGATCAGCGGGGAGATCATCGGCGATGCCTATGAGGACAGCACCGATGTGTTTGATATGCTGGATGAGGCGGAAAGCAAACTATTTGAGATCACCAACAATCACCTGCGTAAGAATTTCGACACCATCGATACGGTATTGGTAAAAACAATA
>CAZBIK010000219.1:1432-6358 GCA_964491955.1 uncultured Ferruginibacter sp. | reverse complement strand
CCTATGATCAATTATCCCGAAAAGACAAGACCCTTCAGCCCGGTCTTTCGCGGGCTTCATATTTTAAACAGGGATGAAGAAGGCCGTGAAAACTGTACTGCCTGCGGATTGTGCGCAGTTGCCTGCCCGGCAGAAGCCATAACCATGGAAGCCGCGGAAAGACAACCGGGCGAAGAGCATTTATTCCGGGAAGAAAAATATGCAGCCAGGTACGAGATCAATATGCTGCGTTGTATCTTTTGCGGTTTGTGCGAGGAAGCCTGTCCCAAGGATGCCATCTATTTAAGCGAAACCTTTGCGCCGGCCGATTACCAGCGTAAACAGTTTATTTATAAAAAGGAAGAATTGCTGATCCCCCACCCGGTAAATGAGCCTGAAGCTTATAAAAAAGCATTGGGCAACAGGGTGAAAAGGGAAAATATTAATTAACGAAAACAGTTCCGCCGGCTGGCGGAGTGATGGAGGGGCTTATGAGCATAACAGAAATATTATTTTGGGGTTTATCATTGCTTGCTTTATGCAGTGCCATCCTGATGGTGGCTGTAAAAAGCCCGGTGCACAGCATATTGTACCTGATCGTGGTTTTCTTCGCGATTTCAGGACATTATATCATATTGAATGCACAGTTTTTAGCCATTGTAAATATCATTGTATATGCCGGTGCCATCATGGTATTGTTTTTATTCGTTGTGATGCTGATGAATTTAAATGCCGAGTCAGAGCCAAAGAAAAACAAGTTGATCCAGTTTGCAGGTTTGATATCGGGCGGATGTTTGTTCCTGGTCATCATTGCAGCGATAACGAAATCTTCAGTGGCCACAGAAATGGTGCAGATGGGAGGAGGAAATGCCGGGCTGATAAAAAACCTGGGCATGGTATTATTTACAGATTACGTAATACCTTTTGAGATCAGCTCGATCCTGTTTTTAAGTGCTATGATCGGGGCAGTGGTGATCGGTAAAAAAGAAACGCCCAACATCACCTCAAAAAGTGATTCCTGAGTTTTTGATTTTGCAGGTGGTAAGAAATAAGTACAGGCAAATGATGATTTTTTTAATAAACAATAAAAAATAAACTTCCCGGCCCCCTCATTTGAGGGGTTGGTGGAGGATTAAAATATGGAAATTCAATGGTATATCGGTTTGGCAGCAGCGCTTTTCTGCATTGGAATTGTGGGTGTACTTACCCGGCGTAATTCCATCATCATTTTCATGTGTATCGAACTTATGTTCAATGCTGTGAACCTCTTGCTGGTGGCATTTTCAAAAATGCACGCTGCATCTGCTGCAGTACAATACAATCCAACAGTGGTAAGCGATGCACAGATCTTTGTATTTTTTATCATGGTGGTGGCTGCGGCAGAAGTGAGTGTTGGACTGGCCATCATTGTGATGTTGTACCGGAATACCCATTCGGTGGATGTGAACTTTTTGAACAGGTTAAAAAACTAAATATTCTCTTTGTAAGGGAACGAGCTTATGAACAATGTTTTACAATTAGTGTGGCTGATACCTTTACTGCCCCTGCTTGGCTTTTTAATAAACGGGCTGGGCAGAAAGCATTTATCCAAATCCATGGCCGGCATCATCGGCAGCGGAACCGTCTTTCTATCTTGTGTATTAAGCCTGCTTGTTTTTTTGCAACTGTTAAACGGCAATGTGCCCAAAGAAGCCTTTCATTATTTCGATTTTATAAATATTACTGCGGTCAACATCGGGTTTGATCTCCAGATCGACCAGCTTTCGGCCATCTTCCTGTTAATAATAACCGGCGTTGGATTTTTGATACATGTATATTCAACGGCCTACATGCATGATGAAGAGCCAAAGGATTTTGCAAAATATTTTGCTTTCCTGAACCTGTTTGTTTTTTCCATGCTGTTGCTGGTGATGGGAGCCAACTATGTTATCATGTTCATCGGCTGGGAAGGCGTGGGGCTTTGTTCATATTTACTGATCGGTTACTGGTTTAAAAATACCAGTTACAATATTGCAGCCAAAAAAGCCTTTATCATGAACCGGATCGGGGACCTTGGGTTTTTGCTGGCGGTTTTCTGGCTGGTCTCAAAACTGGGCACTGCAGATTATCAGGAAGTGTTTGCCAATGTTTCAAAATTATCAGCTACCGATATTACCGGCATCACTTTATTGTTATTTGTTGGAGCCATGGGTAAAAGCGCCCAGATCCCTTTGTATACCTGGTTGCCTGATGCCATGGCCGGCCCTACACCTGTGAGTGCATTGATACATGCAGCCACCATGGTTACGGCCGGTATTTACATGATCGCCCGCAGCAATATCTTATATACCATGGCGCCGGTTACGCAGGGTATAGTGGCCATCACAGGTTTGGCAACCGCCCTGCTTGCAGCAACCATTGCCCTAAAACAAAATGATATCAAAAAAGTGCTGGCATACTCTACCGTTAGCCAGTTGGGTTATATGTTCCTGGCACTTGGTGTTGGCGCATACACCGGTGCAGTATTTCATGTGATGACGCATGCGTTCTTCAAAGCCCTGCTGTTCCTGGGTGCCGGCAGTGTGATACATGCCATGAGCGGCGAACAGGATATCCGCAATATGGGTGGGTTGAAAAAATATATGGGCATTACGCATATTACATTCTTACTGGCCTGCCTGGCCATTGCCGGTATGCCCCCGTTCTCAGGATTCTTTTCCAAAGATGAAATACTGGCTGCAGCCTACAACAATTCCCCTTTGCTCTGGGGCCTGGGTGTTGCCGGGGCGGTCATGACCGCTTTTTATATGTTCCGTTTATATGCAATGACCTTCCATGGAAAATTCAGGGGAACAGAGGCACAGCAACATCACCTGCATGAAAGCCCGAAAGCCATCACCATCCCTTTAATGATCCTGGCAATACTCTCAGTAGTTGGCGGCCTTGTTGGTATTCCTGAGATATTTATGCATGGCGGCCACAGGCTGGAAGCATTTTTAGCGCCTGTATTTGCACAAAGCAATGCCATTACTGCAAAACATGCAATGTCTCATGCCACTGAATATATGTTGATGGGAATTTCTGTAGCTGCTGCATTGGCAGCATTGGTATTTGCCTGGTCAAAATTCAGCAAATATCAAAAAACGGAATCCACTGAATCCGGGTTTGGAAAAATACTGGCCAACAAGTGGTATGTAGATGAACTGTATGATGCCATTATTGTAAAACCGGTTCAATCTATCGCAGCATATCTTAACAGCATATTTGAGAAAAAAGGCATTGATGGATTTGTGAACGGTGTTGGCAAGGCAGTTAATTACGGCAGCCGGCAGATCCGTTTACTGCAGTCGGGCCAGGTTGGTTTATATGTTTTAATGATGGTACTGGGCATTTTGATTTTTTTTATTGTTCAATTGTTTTTGTAATTAGTAAATATGGATCCAAAAAATATCTGGATAACATTCCCGGAATTGCTGACCTGGTTTCCTTTGCTGGCGGGCCTTGTGGCGTTTTTTATCCGCAGCGAAAAAACGGTAAAGACATGGGCCATCCTGGCAGGGCTGATCACGCTGGGCATTTCGGTTGTGAGTTTGCTGTATGCAGATCCGCTGAAACACCTGTACCTGAATAATGTCAGTTACTACTGGTTAAAGAACCTGGGGAGTAATTTAACCCTGGGACTGGATGGCATGGGGCGCATGCTTACGCTTTTAACGGCCATTTCATTTCCCATAATTTTCATAGCTACTTACAGAACCGGTTATAAGAATGCCAATGTTTTCTATGGCCTGATGTTGTTGACGCAGGCCGGGTTAATGGGTGTGTTCACGGCCATGGATGTGCTGGTATTTTATTTTTTCTGGGAACTGGCCGTGATCCCGGTTTACTTTTTATGCAGCCGCTGGGGCGGAGAACGGAGGATCCCGGCTACATTTAAATTCTTTGTGTACACATTCGCCGGATCATTATTAATGCTGGTGGGTATCATTTATGTGTACATGCATACACCGGGTACCGATTTTTCCAGCCATTCATTTTCTATGAATTCCATGTTTTCGGCATTGCTTTCACCAACCGAAAAAAACTGGATATTCTGGCTTTTCTTTATTGCTTTTGCGATCAAGATGCCCGTATTCCCTTTTCACAGCTGGCAACCTGATACCTACGAGCAGGCGCCAACGGCAACCACGATGGTGCTCAGCGGCATCATGGTAAAAATGGGGATCTTTGCAGTTGTCCGCTGGATACTGCCCATGTTTCCCGATGCGGTTATCCGTTTCGATAATATCATCATAGGCCTGTCGGTTGTGGGAATGATCTATGCCAGTTTGATCGCCATTAAACAGGACGACCTGAAAAGGTTTGTGGCCTGGTCTTCCATTGCACATATCGGTTTAATGTGCGCCGCCATCTTCACCAGGTCAGAAACCGGGTTGCAGGGGGTGATGATACAAATGTTCAGTCATGGCATCAATATCATTGGCATGTGGATCGTGGTAGACCTGATAGAGAAACAAACCGGAACCCGTAAGATATCCGAACTGGGCGGCATTGCACACAAAGCGCCTGCGTTGACCATATTCCTGGTTGTGATCGCATTGGCCAATATCGCCCTGCCGCTTACGAATGCATTTGTCGGGGAGTTCATGATGTTCAGCGGGCTTTTCAGTTTCAATAAGATCTATACGGCTGTTGCCGGGCTCAGTATTATCCTGGCTGCAGTGTACACATTAAATATGGTGCAGAAGGTCTTTTATGGAGAAACAAATATCGTAAGCGCTGCTATGCAGGATATCAACCTTAGCCAAAAACTGGTTCTGGGTGTGCTGGTTGTATTTATTTTCGCATTTGGGATATACCCGCAGCCATTAATTGAACTTACAAAAGATACAGTAGCAGCAATACTAACAAGAATTAATTAAAAACGCCTGAAGGCGTAAAGAGGTATGAACGCAATAATTTTAACAG
>CAZBIK010000219.1:0-1422 GCA_964491955.1 uncultured Ferruginibacter sp. | reverse complement strand
TGATGTTGGCCGGTGCATTTATCAAAAGTAAATCCACGCCCAAATACCTCGCCATTGCCGGGCTGGCAATCATCATCATCGCCAATTGTGTACAGATGAATAACGGAACATCATTCTTTACGGTTGATGTAAAAGGGATGCTGGTGTTCGACAGTTTCAATTTAACTTTTATCAATGTGGCATTTGGCTGTACCCTGCTTTTCTTTTTACTGAACGGAAGGGATATTGAAAAAGTGGGAGAGCATGTTTCGGAATATTTTGCATTGCTGTTTTTTATTTTATGCGGCATTGCCATCATATCCACATTCAATTCATTGCTGATGCTGTTTATCGGTATTGAGATCGTTTCCATCCCGCTGTATATTTTAACCGGCAGCGATAAACGAAATTTAAAAAGCAATGAGGCTGCCCTGAAGTATTTTTTAATGGGTGCTTTTTCCACCGGCATCATGTTATTGGGTATTGCCCTGCTGTATGGCGGCAGTGCTACCGGCTCATTCTTTATAGAGAACATTATTTCAGGAAATGCGCCTATGCCCCCGCTGATCGCAACCGGGCTGGTGTTGTTGCTGGTTTCCATGTCATTTAAAGTATCGGCTGTTCCTTTTCATTTCTGGACCCCGGATGTGTATGACGGGGCACCAACTGTTTTCACTTCATTCATGGCAACCATTGTAAAGGCAGCTGCCTTCTATGCCTTTGTACGTTTATTTGAAAATGCTTTTGGCACTATGCATGAACAATGGCAAACGCTGATCGTGATTTTAACCGCTGCCACTTTACTGGTTGGCAATCTTACAGCCGTATTCCAGCAAAGCGTAAAGCGGATGCTGGCTTATTCAAGCATCGCCCAGGCGGGTTTTATGCTGTTTGCTTTATTTGCTTTATCCAACCTGGCCAAAGAAGGCCTGGTATTATATGCCGCTGCATACAGCCTGGCAAGCATCGGGTTGTTCGCCATCCTGATCAGGATCAGGGATTACACCATTGATGGTTTTAACGGGTTGGCCAAACAACAGCCGGTGATGGCCATAACCGCCACTGTTTTCCTGTTGTCCTTAACCGGTATACCCTTAACTGCAGGTTTTCAGAGTAAATTCTATATGTTGATGGCCGCGGTTCAAAACGGGCATCATACCTGGCTGGTTATTTTTGCCGTTTTATGTGCAGCCATCAGCGCCTATTATTATTTCAGGGTGATACAGGCCATGTTTTTTAAAGAAAGCAGCGGCGATGCGGTACTGGCCGATGACATCACACCTGGTTTTAAAATATTGCTGGTGCTCACAGCTGCTGCCATCATCATCCTGGGATTATTTCCTTACTTTCTCACAGATTGGCTGCACTTTTAACCGGTACCTGCCGTTTATAAAAGTTTTACATTATAATTGTTAGCTGGTATATAAAGATATGTCAAATAGG
>CAZBIK010000218.1:0-6367 GCA_964491955.1 uncultured Ferruginibacter sp. | reverse complement strand
CTGATGAATGAAGAGAACTCAGATCAACTTGTTAAATCAGTAATTTCAAAATATGGAAGCGTTGATGTGGCCGTATTAACGGTTGGAGGTTTTGCGATGGGTAAATTGGCTGATACAAATTCTGCAGACATTCATAAACAGTACAAACTGAATTTTGAGACCGTATATCATGTTGCCCGGCCTGCATTTGTACAGATGATGCAGCAAGGCAGCGGGCGGATCTTCCTTATCGGTTCCAGGCCGGGCTTGAGTGCAAAAGACGGAAAAGGAATGGTTGCATACGGGTTAGGTAAATCTTTGATATTCCGCCTGGCTGAATTGATGAATGATGAAGCTAACGGCCTGAATGTAGTTACAGGTGTTGTGGTACCCAGTACTATCGATACGCCACAAAACCGAAAAGCAATGCCTGGTGCACGGTTTGAAAACTGGGTAAAACCCGAAGCCATTGCAGATGTCATTTATTTTTATTGTACTGATGAAGCTGCAGTTTTGAGAGAGCCAATTATAAAAGTTTATAACAATGCATAAGTAATGATTTTTCTTTTTTGTTTTGATTAATGATAAAGTGCTGCACGGACTTTCCGGCAGCACTTTTTTTATAAAACGATCACTGTAAAAATGAACCTGCTGATCGGCAAAAACTCCTCATTTCTGCTTATCTGCGGTAAAAAGTAATGCTGATTCAGGAACAAAACACGTTTGATAGTATTTAAATAAAATCTCCCTCCAGGTTAATTTACGGCCCCCGGCATTTTCCCAACATACAGGGAATTTCCCAATATTTCGGGAAAGTAAAGTTTGTTATTCTCGTTTTTAAAAATTCTTGTGAATCAATGCAACCCTTTACAGTACTGATTTGTATGGTATTTTACAAACATTAATAGTTTCTGGCATTCCGTTTGGCTATATAAATCATGCCAAATAAAAATGACCATGAATAAAATAACAGACAAAAAGAGCTTTACTGAAAAGGTATTAAGCGGGCCGGGTTTACAGGTCGTAAAATTTTATGCAGACTGGAGCGGCCCCTGCCAGATGATGCTTCCTATTTATAATGAATTGGCCGGCATTTACAACAGCGCAGCCTCGTTTTACTTTGTGGATGTAGATGAGGCCCTTTCATTGAAAAAGGAAATGGGTATTGTGGAAATACCTACCATTCTTTTCTACAGGAACGGTGAGGTTATTGATTTTGTAACCGGGTTGAGCTCCAGGAATGCGCTTATCGCAAAACTGGAGAATGTATTGAACAGTAAAAGATCAGCTAACTAATATTATAAAATCTAAAACTAAAACTCATGCAAACAGAAATCAAATACCTGTATTTAAAACAACATGCGGTAACAGCAGGTTTAACTGATGCACAACTCCTGGAAATGGCCAATATGGTAAAAGTGAAAAATCTGAAAAAGGGAGAAAGTGTTTATATGGATGATGGTTTTGAAAGCCGCATTTACCTGCTGGTAAAAGGAAAGATCAAGATCTCAGAGGTAGATGACCGGGGAGACGAGTTAATCAAAGAGATCCTGGCACCTACCGAAATATTTGGTGACGTTGGGCTCGACGGAACCATCTCTGATGATGAATTTGCTGAAGCCCTAACTGAGAATACGGTGATCTGTTCATTCCGTTCATCAGAATTCAAACTGCTGATGCAAACCCATGTTGTGCTGGCAATGAATTTTATTCAGCAGGTTAGCGGCAAGTTCCGCAGGCTCGAAAACCGACATGCCAACCTGGTATTCAAAGATGCCAAAAGCCGCCTCATCAGTTTTTTCCGGGATTGGGCAAAACGTGAGGGAAGTAAAGATGGTGATAAAATAAAGCTGAATAACTATTTAACGCACAATGATATTGCAGGAATGATATCTACTTCCCGCCAAAGCGTGACAACGCTGCTGAACGAATTGAAAGAGGGGGGTGTCATTTATTACAACCGCAAGCATATTGAATTCAGCGACAGGTACCTGGTTAATTAAGCGCAAATGTAAAACCGCCGACAAGGATACTGTTATGCCGGAATTAATTTTGTTGTCTTGTGTATCGGTTAATTTAAACGCAATTAATGATCTGCAAACCGCCAGGTCAATTATTAAAACCCAACTCAATGCCTTCTATCAGTATTTGTTTCAGGATACAGCAGCCGTTCCGGTTTAGGAGTTTCTGCTTTAATGATATTGGCAAAATTCATTCCTATGAAGATAAAGAGGCCATGGCAATGGTCATGGATAATCTAGCAGACAACTGTTACCTGCCTGCAAACCGGGTTTTACTGGAGCAGATAAAAAGATCAAACGGAAACTTCCGGATAGCATTTTCAATAAGTGGTACTACCCTGGAATTATTTCAGCAATTCAGGCCCGGACTTATTGATTCATTCAGGGAACTGGTTGATACGGGCTGCGTGGAAATATTGGGAGAGACCTATTATGACTCTTTCAGCTGGCTGCATTCCAAACAGGAATTTGACTGCCAGGTAAAGGAGCATGAAGCGCTGGTCAAGGAATTATTCGGATACGAAACACTGGTATTCAGGAATACCGGGTTCATCCATGATAATGAACTTGCAAAACATATAGCCGGCCTGGGGTATAAGGGAATGCTGACCGACGGCGTTGCGGAGGTGTTGAACAACCGCTCTCCCAATCAAATTTATGCCGCACCGGGTAACGGGGATTTTGGTCTCCTGCTCCGCAATGCTGAATTAAGCGAAGACATAGCTTGCTGGTTTGGCAAAGCAAAAGGAAGCCGTTATGCACTCACTGCTGAAAAATTTGCCGAACGTGTTTTTCATGATCATGCCGGCAACAGTTGTGCGGTAAATATATTTTTGGATTATGAGACATTTGGAATTCACAAAACCGGGAGAACCGGCATATTTAAATTTTTAGAAGAGTTGCCGGCTGCTATCCTGTCAAACAAAAACTGGTGTTTTAATATACCAACGGCTGTACTCGAAGATTGTTATCCAAAGGATATTTATGATGTGCTCCAAACAATATCCATGGGTGATGATGTATACAGCGGCCATACATTCTGCCAGGGTTTACAACATAACGCCATGCTCAAAAAGATCTATAAGCTGCAGCCTATGGTTTATGAATCAGCTGATGCGCAGTTACTAAAAACATGGAGAAGGCTGCAATCGGCAGAACATTTCAGCTTTATCGAAGGAAATCATCAGCCGGGTATGCATGTATACCGGTATGCCGACCATGCCGGCTACCCGGTTGAAAAATATCAACAGATGGCCAATATCCTGACTGATCTTGAAATTTCACTGATCACTGCCCACGTGGAACGGAACAGGGGCAGGTTCAACCACCAGTTTTCAACGATGTTATTTTAAATCAAAAAGAAAAAAATGAAACAAAAACTAGAAGGCCAGGTGGCAATTGTTACAGGTGCCAGCAGCGGTATTGGTGCAGGCTGTGCCAGGGAACTGGCCAAAGCAGGTGCCCATGTAATTGTAAATTATCCCATCATCCATGCAAGAGAGATGGCAGAACAGGTTGTAGCTGAAATTGCTGCCAACGGCGGCAGTGCGATCAGTTATAAATGTGATGTAAGTAAGGAAGATGAAGTACAGCAAATGTTCACAGATGTGGTAAATCAGTTTGGCACGGTTGATATTCTTATCAATAATGCCGGGTTGCAAAAAGATGCGCCATTTACTGAAATGACACTGGAGCAGTGGAATTTTGTATTGGGTGTAAACTTAACCGGGCAGTTTCTTTGTGCCAGGGAAGCCATAAAGGAATTTTTAAGAAGGGGTGTAAACGGAAAATCAAAAGCGGCCGGTAAGATCATCTGTATGAGCAGTGTACATGAAGTTATACCCTGGGCCGGGCATGCCAATTATGCCGCATCAAAAGGTGGTGTAATGCTGATGATGAAAACCATTGCACAGGAATTTGCACCAAAGAAGATCCGTATAAATTCCATTGCACCTGGAGCCATTGCAACACCTATTAATCATGATGCATGGGATACACAGGCACACCTGCAGGAACTGTTAAAACTTATTCCGCAAAAAAGAGTAGGGCAGGTGGAGGACATCGGCAAGGCTGCTGTCTGGCTTGCCAGTGATGACAGTGATTATGTAAATGGAACTACATTGTTTGTAGATGGGGGAATGACATTGTATCCCGGTTTTGAGGATAACGGGTAAAGCCCTGTCACCCCTGAATGGGGACTTAAAAAACTTAAAATTGATTAAATTTTTTATTAAGGTAATGACTACTAAAAATGATATGCAACCTTACTCCCCTTTAGGGGAAGATGGCATGAACGCAGAACAAAAAAGATTGCAGCAACCCGGCTGGAAAAAATGGGGGCCTTATTTAAGTGAACGCCAGTGGGGTACCGTAAGGGAAGATTATAGTGAAGGTGGAAGTGCCTGGGATCATTTCCCGCATGACCATGCCCGCAGCCGTGTATACCGTTGGGGCGAAGATGGCATTGCCGGGATCAGTGATGATATGCAGCGCATTTGTTTTGGCCTGGCCTTGTGGAACGGAAAAGACCCGATATTGAAAGAGCGCCTGTTTGGACTAACGGGAAATGAAGGAAATCACGGGGAAGACGTAAAGGAGTTATATTATTATTTAGACTGTACGCCCACCCATTCGTACATGAAACATCTGTACAAATATCCGCAGGCTGAATATCCCTATGCCGGCCTGTTGCATATAAACCGGAACCGCGGCAGGCATGAGCCCGAATTTGAATTGCTGGACACCGGTGTCTTGAACGATAATGCATATTTTGATGTATTTACCGAATATGCCAAGCATGATGCAGAAGATCTGTTGATACGCGTAACAGTTCACAATCGCGGTAATGATCCTGCAGAAATTACGGTTTTGCCAACATGGTGGTTGCGTAATCTCTGGAGTTTTGGATTGATGAAGGAGAAACCGGTGATCCGTTTGCAGCAAAGCCGGGATGATTTCGGTATGGTAAGCATAGAACATCCCCAATCCGGTAATTATCACATGTACTTTGAAAACCCGGTCCGTACCATATTTACAGAAAATGAAACCAATACAGAAAGATTATACGGGCAGCCAAACAAAACACCATTTGTAAAAGACAGTTTTCATCATGCGGTAATCAATAATGATTATACTTTGCTTGATGAAAAAACAGACGGGACAAAATTTGCGCCTGTATATGAATATACAATTCCGGGGCGATCATCTGTAACCATCCGGTTGCGGTTGAGTAAACAGGCTATACAGGTAAACCCGTTTGATCATTCATTTGATGAATTGTTTGCATTGCGTATTCATGAGGCGGATGAGTTTTATAACCAGGTCACCGAAGCAAAAACGCCTGATCTCCGCAATATCCAGCGCCAGGCATTTGCCGGCATGCTGTGGAGTAAACAATATTTCAATATTGATATTCCCCGTTGGTTACAGGGTGATCCGGGTAACCCGGTACCTCCCGAAAGCAGGAAAACGGGCCGTAATCACCAATGGCTTTCATTGAACAATGAAGATATTATTTCCATGCCAGATAAATGGGAATATCCCTGGTATGCTGCGTGGGACCTGGCTTTTCATTGTGTGCCTCTGGGCATGGTTGATCCTGGTTTTGCCAAGGACCAGCTTATTTTATTTTTAAGGGAATGGTATATGCATCCCAACGGGCAGTTGCCTGCATACGAGTGGGCCTTTGGCGATGTGAATCCACCGGTGCATGCATGGAGCTGTTTACAGGTATATAAAAATGAAAAAAATAAAACGGGTAAAGGGGATATTAATTTTTTGAAAAAGGTATTTCAAAAATTGCTCATCAATTTTACCTGGTGGGTGAACAGGAAAGATCATAAAGGGAACAATGTTTTTGAAGGAGGTTTTTTGGGCCTGGATAATATCGGCGTATTTGACCGGAGCAGTGCCATACCGGGTGGCGGTGTGCTGGAACAGGCGGATGGTACAAGCTGGATGGCCATGTATTGCCTCAACATGCTGGAAATGGCATTGGAAATTGCACAGGTAGATGATACGTATGAAGATGTAACCACCAAATTCTTTGAACACTTTGTTTATATAGCAGAATCATTAAACCGCATTGGTGAGAACTGGACCGGCAGCTGGGATGATGAAGAAGGGTTTTTCTATGATGTGCTTGCCATGCCCGATGGTAGATATATCCCGGTAAAAGTGAGGAGCCTGGTCGGTTTAAGTACTTTGTTTGCAACGCTGGTATTGAAAAAAGATATGCTGGATAAAGTGCCTGACTTTCACAGAAGGCTAAAATGGTTTCAGCAATATCGTAAAGACAATGGACAATACCTGGTTATAGAGGAATTGAATGACCATGATGATATTTTATTATCACTGGTACCCAGGGC
>CAZBIK010000217.1:0-6378 GCA_964491955.1 uncultured Ferruginibacter sp. | reverse complement strand
TATGATCAGCCAGGAAGCCACTGCCAGGCGCAATGATTGATTTATTGATTAATTGAATTCAATGCCGTCCCGCTTTAAGCGGGGCGGCATTTTAAATTTTACCCATCCAGGTTATACCCGGCAAAGCGGGGAAGTATCTTTCTTCCAGTACTTTTATATGATGATACACATGCCCTACGGAAATAAAACCAAGGCTGTTCACGGTTACCGGGTTGTTGTTGGAAATACCGGATGTTGCCAGCATTTCGGCGGTAAAGCTTTTGTACAGCAGTTCAGTTGAATAGCGCACGACCAGGAATTCTTCCACCAGGGCTGCCCAGGGTCTTTCACCTGCATTTGAATTTTCAGCATAGTCATTTTCATCAAAGCCCGGCAATGACGCTGTTTCTTTACGGGCAATGCACAAAGCCCGGTAATTAAAGATCCTTTCCGCATCTGTCATGTGTTGCAGCAATTCCTTTATTGTCCATTTACCGGCATCATAGGCAAACATGGATTGCTCTTCTGATATCTTACTTAACAGTTCCTTTATAGCCGGCAATTGCGTGCTGAAAGCTGTTAAAAGATCTTCTTCCGGAACCTGGTCAACATATCTTTTAAAATAGGCAGGGTAGGAGGATGGGGATGGTTTTGGCATGGGGGGAGTTTAAAGGTTTAAAGTTTAAAGTTTAATGGTTTAATCGTTTAAAGTTTAATGGTTTAATGGTTTAATGGTTTAATGGTTTAATGGTTTAATGGTTTAATGGTTTAAGCATGTAAATTTACAGGATTAGTCTAAAAAAAAGGGGGCATTTTTTCAGAATTAATGGATAAACCTGGATGGGTTGAACTAAAAAAACCTCTCATTGCTGAAAGGTTTTTTAAGAATATTATTGAGGATTTATCCCCTTTTAGATTTTGACATTTTAGGTTTGGGCAATATTTCCTTGTTTTCGCCGGTGAGTGTACTGGCCAGTTTCACCGCTTCATAAGCATTTACAATACCGCCGGTTTTGGAAATTTCGTTCAGTTGAACCTTTTCCTCGCTACCCGGTTTGTTCACTTTTTCCTTGGGTTGCAACGCCGATTTTTCGATCACATATTTCAATTGCTTTGCGGTAAGGTTGGGGTAGTACTGAAGGGTTAAAGCTGCCATGCCTGCCACCACAGGGCACGCCATACTGGTTCCGCTTAAATTGCCGTAATTATTCCCGCCGGGAAGGGTTGAATAGATCTTTGCACCCGGTGCAAAAACATCTACTTCTTTTTTTCCATAATTGCTGAATGATGCGGTATAGCTTCCAGATTTGGGCTCGGCACTGGCGCCAACCGTGATCAGGTTGCCGGCCCTGCCGCCATTCACATAATTCGGATTGGGAAAATTATCCGCATAGTCCACATCCTTTGCATCGTTGCCTGCTGCATGTACCAGTAAAACATTCTTACTTTCTGCATACGCAAAAGCATCATCAACCCATTGTTTCTGCGGCGAATAACTTTTACCAAAACTCATGCTGATGATCTGTGCGCCATGATCAACCGCATACCGCACGGCCAGTGCAATGTCTTTATCGTGCTCATCACCATCGGGTACCACGCGTAATACCATGATCCGTACATTATCCGCAATGCCATCAGCGCCTTTTCCATTATTTCTTATGGCACCTATGATACCGGCGCAGTGTGTACCATGCATCGAAAAATCAGCCATGATATCGTTGTTGCCATACTTATAATCATTCAGGTTGGTTTCATCATCGCCTACGATCTCTTTCCGGTATGCTTTGGGAGGACTGGTTTTTGCCTGTGCCTTTCTAAGTTCGCCTTCAATGTATTCAATATACTCAACCAGGCCGGCTACAAATTCATGGTTTGTCTGCTCCAGCATATTATTCGATTTCATGATACCCAGGAAATCATTCTTTGCCCTGCGTTCTGTAAAGGATTTGGTGGTATAACCGTCAAGTTCCTTCCCGGTAAAAGTATCCTTGCCCAAAGCTTTTTTGAGGATGCTGTCACTTTGTTTTAAAGTAGCCAGCAGGTCTTTTAATGCCGGTACATCCACCTCCGAAAAATTTTCTTCTTCGGGGTTGGCGCCGGTGATCTCTGCCTTGGCTTTCAGGAACATTTCATATTCGTACAGGTCAGCTTTTGATAAAGTAGATTTGTTCACTACTTTATTATCCCATTTTTCCTTCAGTCCATAATACACACGGCCCCTTTCATCGCTGTCCACTTTTACGTTCCTGCCGTCTTTGCCGCCTAAGAAATTCCAGCCATGCACATCATCCGCATAACCGTTGCCGTCATCATCGATCTTATTACCTGGTATTTCTTTTGGGTTAACCCACAAAATGGATTTGAGGTCTTCGTGCAGGGTATCTATACCGGTATCAATAACGGCCACTACAACCGTTTTGCTTTTTAAGTTTTTGCTTTTTAAAAACTGGTATGCTTTGTCTACGCTTACCCCGCTGTAGCCATCGGCTTCTTTATCCATCATATGCCAGCCATTGGGTATTACACTGGTTTGGGCAATAACAGATAGGCCTGTTATCAAAAAAGCAATAAAAAATCCTGTGAACTTATTCATATACAACTATTTGTTTGGGCAAAAGTAAATGGTATAGCCATAACAGCCATACCATTCGTATTTATTTGCAAAAATTTACAAATCAAACCTGATCCCCTGGGCCAAAGGCAGTTTATCTGTATAATTGATGGTATTTGTTTGCCTGCGCATATATATTTTCCAGGCATCGCTGCCGCTCTCACGCCCGCCGCCGGTCTCTTTTTCGCCGCCAAAAGCGCCCCCGATCTCGGCCCCCGATGTGCCGATATTTACATTGGCGATGCCGCAATCGCTTCCCACCTGCGATAAGAACTGCTCTGCCTGCCGCATATTATTGGTCATGATGGCTGATGATAAGCCCTGCGGTACCCCATTCTGCATGGCAATGGCTTCATCCAGCGTTTTGTATTTCATCAGGTACAGGATGGGGGCAAAGGTTTCGTGCTGAACAATGGCAAAGGAGTTCTTTGCTTCGGCGATACAGGGTTTTACATAACAGCCGCTTGCAAACGCTTTTCCTTTTAAAACGCCGCCTTCCACAATAAATTTGCCGCCCTCGGCCCTGCATTTTTCTATGGCATCCAGGTACAGTTTTACGGCATCTTTGTCGATCAGCGGGCCCACATGGTTCTTTTGCTGCAGCGGGTTGCCGATCTTCAGCTGCCCGTAAGCGTGCACCAGTTTATCTTTGAATGTATTGTATATTTTTTCATGTATGATGAGCCTGCGGGTTGAGGTGCAACGTTGCCCGGCTGTACCTACGGCGCCAAAAGTGGCTGCGACCAGGGCTATGTCCAGGTCGGCATGCTCGGTAATGATGATGGCATTATTGCCGCCAAGTTCCAGTAAACTACGGCCCAGGCGCTGGCCAACAGCCGCACCTACAGCCTTGCCCATCCGGGTACTTCCGGTTGCAGAAACCAGGGGAATCCTGGTATCTGCACTCATCCATTCGCCCACATTACGCCCGCCAATGATGATATTGGAAACCCCTTCGGGCACATTATTTTTTTTGAGGACCGGTTGAATGATGTGTTGGCAGGCGATGGCACAAAGCGGTGTTTTTTCGCTGGGCTTCCAAATACAAACATCACCACAAACCCAGGCCAAAGCTGCGTTCCAGCTCCATACCGCCACCGGGAAATTAAAGGCCGAAATCACCCCAACGATCCCCAGCGGATGGTATTGCTCGTACATCCTGTGCCCGGGCCTTTCGCTGTGCATGGTTAAGCCGTGTAACTGACGGGACAGGCCAACCGCAAAATCACAGATATCGATCATCTCCTGCACTTCGCCCAGGCCTTCCTGTAAGCTTTTCCCCATTTCATAACTGACCAGTTGCCCCAGGTCCTGTTTATTTTTTCTCAACGCTTCACCGATCTGCCGTACAATTTCTCCCCGTTTTGGTGCAGGCCAGTTGCGCCATTCGGCAAATGCCGATTGCGCTTTTTGAATAACAGCCTCATATGATTTTGCATCGGCTCCCGTTACCGTGGCGATCAGTTTGCCATCTGCCGGGCTGTACGATTCAATTTTTTCACCTTTACTTTTTATCCGGGTTAAACCGGTGGATACGCCATCGTTACTGGCCTGTATCTTCAACGTCTTTAAAAATTTCATGATAACTTTTTGTTTGTGATCTTTTTTCAGGCTGCAAGTTACGAAGAACAGTTTGCAGTTTTAAGTCGGCAGTTCGCAGGTAATCGCCATTGAATTGAGAAAGCCATTTTGAAAGCATGGACCTGACTGCCAACTGGCAACTGACCACTGCTAATACTGCTCACTCTCGTTTGGAAAATCCTTGCTTTTTACATCCGTGATGTATTGCTTGACGGCGCCTTCTATCTGTTCGTGTAAGTTGAGGTATTGCCTTAAAAAACGGGGTTTAAATTCAATGTTGATGCCCAGCATATCATGCATCACCAGCACCTGTCCATCGCAATGCCCGCCGGCACCAATACCGATGGTGGGGATGTGCAGGCTGTCACTCACTTCCTTAGCCAGTTCAGCAGGGATCTTTTCAAGTACGATGGCAAATGCACCAGCTTCCTGCAGCAGTAAGGCATCTTTTTTTAATTTGGCAGCTTCATCAATTTCTTTTGCACGAACAGTGTAGGTACCAAACTTGTAAATGCTTTGCGGGGTCAATCCCAGGTGTCCCATTACCGGTATGCCGGCGCTGACGATCTTTTTTACTGAATCCACCGCTTCTTCACCGCCTTCCAGTTTTACGGAGTGCCCGCCTGTTTCTTTCATGATCTTGATGGCCGATGCCAGCGCAATTTCTGAATTGGACTGGTATGATCCAAAGGGCATATCCACCACCACCAGGCAGCGGCTGATACCCCGCACCACACTTTGTGCATGGTAGATCATCTGGTCGAGCGTGATGGGCAGGGTTGTTTCGTGGCCGGCCATTACATTGCTGGCGCTGTCGCCAACCAAAATGATATCTATGCCGGCCGTGTCAAAAATTTTTGCAAAAGAAAAATCATAAGCCGTGATCATGGATATCTTTTCCCCGGCGGCCTTCATTTTCTGCAATGTATTGGTGGTTACTTTTTTGATCTCTTTTTGAACAGACATGATGAGTTTGTTTTTATTAACTATGATGCTGGTGGAGTTGGCTCTGCATTAGAATAAAACAAATCCGGGGAGCAATTGCTGCTGTAAATGTAAACATAAATTTATTTGAAAACCAGTTTAAAAACAGGTACCGGTTCTTTGTAACCCGGTGAAGCCGGTTTGCGGATGAATATGATCATTTCTTTATTCTGCACAAAGACCCTGTTTCTTTTGTGGTCGTAATACCAGTCCTGGACCAATTGAACATGGCTAAAACTTTCAGGCCTATCCGTGCCGGATACAACCTCGTACCTCAATATATTGCCCACTGAATCATATATGGGTGCAATTTGCGGTTCAAATTCTGCAAGGTTCATATTCAGTTCTTCAGGCATCAATTTCCTGTTGGTTTCCGGCGATAATGCATCTATCTTATTTTCCAGCACATAGGGCCAGAGTGTTCCAACAAATTTTTACCATACATTGTTTTAAGCTGGTCTTTATTTTGCAACTGGTCATTTTTCAGTTTACTTTTTGTTTGCCCCAAAAAAATGAGTTTGGTTTTTTTGGGAAATTTACGGTTGTATTTGTAGTTGTATGCAGTGTTAAAATAAAATGATTCGCCCAGGTATTTTCCGGATGATAAATAAACCGGCAGGGCAGGGGTAACAAAGGGGATATAACTTTTCAGGATCCCTTTTTCTACATATACGACCTGGGTTATTTCAGTGATCACAAACCGGGCGGTATCGATCCTGTTCCCCAATCCATTGGCTTCTCCGAAATATGCGCTGTTGATGGAATCGATGGGCAAATATTTTATATGGTTAATTGCAGCCGTACGGCTTTCAACAGGCAGGGAAGCTTTTATTTCTTTTTTAATGAGCCTTTTCAGCAAAATGTTATTCAGGTCAGTCCGGTCAAAATTAAAAGTATCACTGGCATAAGCAGCCCATTGAATGCCGGGTTTGTTTACAAATTTATCAAACTGCGTGGGGATGGGTTTAACCTGTGCAAATGAAAACTGGCTGAGTAAAAGAATTAAAACGGTTAATTGTTTAGTCATTGCGTTTTATGCTGCTGGAGTAAAGGTATTTTAAAGCCTGTTAAAGAAAGCTTATTTAAGATGGAGAAGTGTTTTTATAGTTTGAATATTACATTGATTGAGTCTTTTACTGACTTCGCTAATAGTGGGACAGGTCCGCTCGTTTCCCGACTCCCGCCAATGGCGGGTCAGGTCCGCTCGTTTCTCGACTCCGCTC
>CAZBIK010000216.1:4525-6387 GCA_964491955.1 uncultured Ferruginibacter sp. | reverse complement strand
TAAACCTGATAAAATCCTCCAAAATCAGAATAGATAATATTTTCACCCCCCGATAAAGGACATGAATATTCAATGGTTGTATCATATATCTATCGTTGGATGGGAGTGCTCTGGTACATCCTACCTTTTTTAATTCATCTTTAATCCTTAATTTGAAAGATAAAACCGATCATGTTATTATTGGGAATTGACCTTGGAACCTCATCCGTTAAAGTTTCTGTAGTTGAAGCAGCAACCCGGCAATGTATTGCTGCCGTTAATTACCCCGAGGATGAAGTGGATATCATTACCCTGCAGCCCGGGTGGGCAGAACAAAGCCCGGATCTGTGGTGGGAGCATGTTATACAGGCCATCCTGAAATGCCATGCCACAAAACTGTACATCCCCGAAAATATAGGTGCCATAGGTATTGCCTATCAAATGCACGGCCTGGTGATCGTTGATAAAGAGCAGCATGTCTTAAGGAACTCGGTCATCTGGTGCGACAGCCGTGCTGTGCAAATTGGTGAAGATGCTTTTTTAAATATCGGGCCGGAAAAATGTTTGTACCGCTTATTAAATTCACCGGGAAATTTCACTGCATCAAAACTGGCCTGGGTAAAAGAAAATGAACCAAGTATTTATGAAAAGATAGATAAGGTCATGTTGCCGGGTGATTTTATTGCCATGAAACTGACGGGAGAGATCACCACCACTGTTTCGGCTTTATCGGAAGGGATATTCTGGGATTTCCGCAGCAACAGCATATCAGCTGATGTGACCGGTTATTTCGGGTTTGATCATTCCCTGTTCCCAAAAACTCAGGCCCTGTTTGCGCCACATGGATTTGTAAAGGAAACAGTTGCTACCCTGCTGTCATTAAGGGCAGGGATCCCCGTTTCATATAAAGCCGGAGACCAACTTAATAATGCCCTTTCATTGAATGTACTCCAGCCCGGTGAAGTGGCTGCCACTGCAGGTACCAGTGGCGTAATCTATGGCGTAAACGATCATCCTGGATCTGATCATCAATCCCGGATCAACAGTTTTGCACATGTTAATCACCTGCATGATAAACCCAGGATCGGTGTTCTGTTGTGCATAAACGGTGCGGGTATCTTTAACCGTTGGGTAAAAAACCTGGTTGCTGCAAACCGTTCTTATGCGGTATTAAATGATGCGGCAGCAACGGTCAGCGCCGGATCAAACGGGTTGCTGGCACTTCCCTTTGGCAATGGCGCCGAACGCATGCTGAACAACCGGCAGGTTGGGGCACATTTTCAAAACCTCGATTTTAATATACATACCGATGCACACCTGGTAAGGGCTGCACAGGAGGGTATCGCTTTTGCTTTCCGGTACGGGCTGGATATCATGCGGGAGAACGGGATACAACCGTCTGTGATCCGTGCAGGAAAAACCAACCTGTTTTTAAGCGATGTATTTGCCGGTACATTTGTGGATGCCGCACAGGTCTCTGTTGAGTTCTATGACGGGGATGGCAGTTACGGTGCAGCATTGGGTGCCGGCATCGGCAACGGAATGTATAAAAATGAAGCCGAAGCTTTCAGCAACCGGAAACCAACAGGTTGTATTGATCCGGGCAAACATAACAACACGGAAGAACTATACCAGTTGTGGAAAGATTTTTTAAACCGGAAATTGGATATGCTACACGAAGAAATATTTACAGCATAATTTAAAAATAACCACTGATGAAAATTGTAACAGGAGAAAGAGAATTCTTTAAGAACATTCCTCAGATAAAATTTGAAGGAACAGGTACGGATAACCCGCTGGCATACCGCTGGTATGATGAAAATAAAATGGTGGCAGGAAAAACAATGAAGGAATACCTGCGCTTTGCTGTTGCCTACTGGCAT
>CAZBIK010000216.1:0-4425 GCA_964491955.1 uncultured Ferruginibacter sp. | reverse complement strand
AATATTAACGAGCTTACTGAAATGATGCTCATTGTTCTGGAAGCCGGTGGCTTTAGAGGCGGCGGGATCAACTTTGATGCAAAGATCCGGCGCAATTCTACCGATCCGGCCGACCTGTTCCATGCACACATCGGCGGCATTGATGCTTTTGCCAGGGCCTTGATTGCAGCAGATCATATTTTACAAAAATCTGATTACAAAAAAATAAGGACCGAGCGTTATGCATCTTATGACATTGGTAAAGGGGCAGCATTTGAAGCAGGTAAATTATCGCTGGAGGACTTGCGTGCCTATGCAATCGAAAACGGGGAGCCTGCTGTGATCAGTGGCAGGCAGGAGTACATGGAAAATATCATCAACAGGTTCATTTAAAAAGCCAAACTCTTTTTTATGGAAAATGCACTGCAAACACTTGACTGGATCGTACTTGGCGGTTATTTTGCCATCCTGCTTGGGATTGCCTGGTGGGTAATGAGAAAAAAAAGTACCACCACGGAGGAATATTTCCTGGCAGGCAGAAATGTGGGCTGGTTCGTGATCGGCGCTTCGATCTTTGCATCCAATATTGGTTCAGAGCATGTGGTTGGTTTGGCCGGTACCGGCGCTGAAAGCGGGATGCCCATGGCACATTATGAACTGCATGCCTGGATCGTTTTATTATTGGGCTGGTTCTTTCTCCCGTTCTATATGCGCAGCGGGGCATTCACCATGCCGGAATTTTTAGAAAAAAGATTTGACGGGCGTTCCAGGTGGTTTCTCTCCCTGTTTTCCATCGCCGGTTATGTACTTACCAAGGTTTCAGTTACCATTTATGCAGGAGGCATTGTAGTATCACAACTGCTGGGCATTGGTTTTCTTGAAGGTGCAATAATCATTGTAGTTGTAACCGGTATATATACCATATTGGGCGGAATGCGTGCCGTTGTTTATACAGAAGCCTTTCAAACGATCATACTCCTGTTAGGGTCATCGGTTATTACCATCATGGGATTAATTGAAGTTGGCGGCTGGGATGAATTGAAGGCCACAGCCGGCAGCAGCCATTTTAATATGTGGCGGCCATCCTCTGATGCACAGTTCCCCTGGACCGGTATGCTTTTTGGCGGAACCATCGTGGGTATCTGGTACTGGTGTACCGATCAGTACATTGTACAACGCACACTGGCTGCACATAATATAAAGATCGGCAGAAGGGGAGCCATTTTTGGCGCTTATCTCAAACTTACTCCCATATTTATTTTTCTTATACCCGGCATCATTGCTTTTGCATTAAAGAAAAAAGGGATCATCACCTATGAAAAAAGCGATGAGGTATTTCCAACCCTGGTAAAATATTTATTGCCCGCCGGGATAAAAGGACTGGTTGCAGCCGGTTTGATGGCTGCATTGATGAGTTCACTCGCTTCGGTATTCAATTCAGCATCCACATTATTTACGGTTGATATTTTTAAAAAGATGTACCCCGAAACACCTGAATTAAAACTGGTGCGTACCGGCCGTATTGCAACCGGTATCATCGTTGTGCTGGGCATGTTGTGGATCCCCATCATGCAAAAAATCGGGGGTGGCGTTTTGTACCAATACCTGCAAAGTGTACAGGCATACATAGCGCCACCGATAACTGCCGTTTTCCTGTTGGGCATCTTATGGAAACGCGTGAATGCCAGTGGCGCCATAGCCACTTTGTTATTTGGTTTACTGATGGCCACCGTAAGGATCATTGCTGAACTGGTTTACATGGACAATGGTGTACTTAAAGCGGATGCAACAGGTCCGTTTGCAACCTTTGCAGCCGTTAACTTTTCGCACATGGCCATTTACATGTTCCTGGCCTGCGTGGTTGTTTGTTCGCTGGTAAGCCTGGCCACCGCAAAACCCAGCCTGCAACAGATCCAGGGCTTAACATGGGGTACCTTATCGCCGGAACAAAAGGCTGAGGCAAAAAGCAGTTTCAGCAAATGGGATGTGATCGTATCCGTTTTACTGGCTCTTGTGGTTATTGCAGTGTTGGTTTATTTCAGGGGTTGACAGGTGATCACTGAAAAAAAGTTTTCAGTATCCGGTGGCCTGGTATTCGGTATTTACAGGTCAGTTTAATGTTAAGTTTATTAGAATGGAAATTCAAAAATTATTGTTTGGCAGCATGAACGGTAAGGATATTTACCGGTTTAACCTGGTGAATGCAAAAGGGAACAGCATCAGCATCATCAATTACGGGGCCACCATTATTTCCTGGAAGGTTAAGGATGATCATGAAAAGAACCGGGATATTGTAATGGGATTTGATAACCTGGATGACTACCTGGAAAATAATGCTTACATCGGTTGTATAGCCGGCAGGTATGCCAACCGGATCGTCAACGGAAGATTTTCTTTACAGGGAACCGAATATAAACTGGCCTGTAACAATGGCCCCAATCACCTGCATGGCGGAAATACGGGTTTTGATAAAGTGGCCTGGGATGCAACGGTCTTAGATGATGTGTATCCGCGGATCTCACTTACCTATTCCAGTAAGGACGGTGAGGAAGGGTACCCGGGAAATTTGTTGGTTACAGTTGATTATACATACACAGACAATGAAGAGTTGATCATAGATTATTTTGCGCAGACAGACAAAGCCACACCTGTTAATCTTACCAACCACAGTTATTTTAATTTAACAGGTGATGCAGGTGCCGGCATTCTTGAGCATTCTCTGCAGGTGCTTGCAGATCATTATACTGCAGTTGATGAAAATCAAATTCCAACAGGGGAGCTGTGTGCAGTGGATAAAACAGCATTTGATTTTAATGCGCCCGTGAAAATATCCCGACATATCAGCCAAACAGCATACGGGTTCGATCATAATTATGTTTTAAAAAACGATGGCAACAAAATTACTTTAGCTGCTGTATTGAGTGACCCGGGAAATGAACTGCAATTATCCGTGTATACTACAGAACCGGGATTGCAGTTTTATTCAGGCAACCTGCTGGATGGCAGTTTAATAAACCGTGATGGCAAACCGATCGGCAAACATGCAGCGCTTTGCCTGGAAACCCAGCATTTTCCCGATTCACCCAACCGGCCCGGATTTCCTTCAACCATATTATTACTCGGCGAAACTTTTACATCACGGACCATTTATAAAATTACGGTGAACTGACTGTCTCATGGCCCAGGTCCAAAATGTGTTAACGGGATAAAAAACAAAGAGACCCCAATGGGTCTCTTTGTGTACAATGTATATAATGAAGGTAAAGCCTGCATGATCATTTTACTGTCTGGATTCACCGTTTCCCCTGTCGGGTGCTGATCCAATGAACGGAAGCCCCAGGTTAACGCCTGTATTTAAACTCGGTGATGCAGGTTGTAATTGAAAATTGGTGGCAGATACAAATAACGGGTCAAGCCCTATGTTATTTGTATAAGTAGGACTGGTAGGGTTACCTGCCGGCCAGCTTGCGGCATTGCCATTACCGTTCTGGAAAAAATTATTGTGGGTGATCATCATCGTGCTGATCCGCGTATTTCCATTGCTACCCCGGATGGCATAATTAAACCCCTTCACGATATTATTACGGATATTGATATTCACCCCGTTGCCATTTGGCATGGATGTGAGGTCAACACCCATTTGTGAAGGATTGGAAGGACTTGCAACAATGGTATTGTTGTAGATCTGCATGTTATTGATCTGCGGGTCATCTGTACCTTCAGAAATAACGCCTATGGCAAAACTGTTGCCGATGCCCTGGCCCTGGTACATGTTGGTGAACAGGTTATTGCGGATGATGTTATTCACAAGATAGCTGTAGCCCCCTGGTGTATTTCCCCCGATATAATTATCCCTGTCGCCCCCTTTATTATCAACACCACGGGTATTGAACGTAATGCCATATGATTTATTCAGGAAAGTGTTCTTCTCTATAATGGCAGATTCTGTCCTGAATTCCAAAATAATACCGCCTTCAACCTTGCTGTTTAAAACCGGGTTGGATATGATATTGTCATGAATCCAGGTACTGTATGCATAAGCGCCTTTATAATTATAGTTGAGGTCAATGGCGCCATTCTGAATATTATTGCCATAGATCTCCAGGCCCTGTATATTGAAAAACTCGATCGCAAAATCCCATGAACTGTTCTCACCCGGGTAAGTGCCGGAATAAGGTTTCTTGATCAGGGTATTGTTGTAGATCTTAACGCCTTTTAACCAGCCCTGGTTCCAGTATTTGATGGGCCACCCGTTTTTAAAATCAGGCCGTTCTTTCTGCTGAATAAGGTTATTGTAGATCAGCATTCCGTCCTGGAACCCGATCATCAAAGCACCCTGGCCTGTACCATTGTACATGGCAGCACTATTGGTTACCGTATTGTTGTAAAATTTATTCCCGGTTGCATGAAACTTCCCGGCATCGGTGCCCGGGTTATTCTCATTGA
>CAZBIK010000215.1:0-6462 GCA_964491955.1 uncultured Ferruginibacter sp. | reverse complement strand
TGAAGCAGAGCTGATGGAATTTGAGATGCTGTATTTTTCGGCTCAGGCCCCGGAAATAGAACAGGCCGAACCGGATTTCATTGCTGCCCTGCTGGATAAATTTGTAATGAATGTAACTGCCCTCAGCGCATATTTAAATTGCCCGCTGGGTTTTTATTACAAAAACCTGATCCGCATTCCCTCCGGCAAAAGCGAATCGCTTGAATTTGGCAGCGCCATTCACCATGCACTGGAAAAATTATTTACCAAAATGCTTGCCGGCGATGACAGGCATTTTCCTGCCCGGGAAGAAATGGTTGCCGACTTTAACTGGTACATGCGCAAACACCGGGAAAATTTTACCCAGGAAGCATTTGAAAGGCGGATGGAATACGGCGATGAAGTGCTGCGCAACTACTATGATAAATACATCAACAGCTGGAATAAAGTGGTGTCCGTTGAACGAAACATCAGGGGCATCGTGGTGAACGGAGTTCCGCTTAAAGGTAAACTGGATAAACTGGAGTTCACCGGCAAGGAAGTAAACGTAGTGGATTACAAATCAGGGAATATAGACAATGCGCTGCCCAAAATGAAACCTCCTTCAGAAAAAGAACCGCATGGCGGCGATTACTGGCGGCAGGCTGTATTTTATAAAATTTTAGTGGACAATTACGAACAGAAAGACTGGAAAGTGATCAGTACAGAATTTGATTTTGTAGAGCCGGATAAAAAAGGTGAATACCGAAAGGAGAAAATGGTGATCAGCCCGCAGGATATGGAAACGGTTAAGCAGCAGATCGCCGAAGTGTGGCAAAAAATACAGGCAAGGGATTTTTATACCGGCTGCGGAAAGGAAGACTGCCACTGGTGTAATTTTGTAAAGAACAACAAACTGGCCGTGGCTTTACATGACCTGGAAGAAGAAGCCGCAGAATAGTTGCTTTTACTAATTTTATGAATTTTAAACAACCCAAAGAAGCTAAGTTTGTATTTCAAATCCCATTGATGAGATCAACCCATATATTTTTTACCTTTCTTGCCGTTTCCTTTTTATATGTACTTGCTGCCGGCAATATGGGTTGCGGCCAGATCGGTTTTCCAACCGGCGGGGCTAAAGACAGTATCGCCCCCAGGCTCCTCAGTGCTTCGCCGAAAATAAACAGCACACAGGTAACCGGGAACAAGATCACCCTAACCTTTGATGAATACGTGGAATTGAGGGACCCGCAAACCAATGTATTGATCTCACCCTTTCCCAAAAAAACACCGGCGGTTGATTTTAAACTGAAAACCGTGACCGTAAAACTAAAGGACAGTTTATTGCCCAATACAACATACAGCATCAATTTTGGCAATGCGATCGTTGACATCAATGAAGGCAACCCCTATAAGGATTTCACGTATGTTTTTTCTACAGGCGATATTATTGATACCTTTTCACTGGAAGGTAAAATTGTTTTGGCTGAGACCGGGAAGTCCGACAGTACGATCCTGGCCATGCTTTACAGGAGCACAGATGATTCTGCCGTTCAAAAGTACAAACCCGATTATATAGCCAAACCGGCCGGCGACGGCAGTTTTAGTTTTATCAATTTACCTGCGGGCAATTTCAAGATCTATGCTTTAAAAGACGGCGATGGCGGCAAAACCTATAATTCAAAGAAAGAGATATTTGCCTTTGCCGATGCAGACATAACGGTTTCAGAAAAGAATGACCCGGTCATATTATATGCATCTGCATTTGAAAAAGAGGCCGCCCCGGCTCCTGCAAAACGCGCCGCCCCGGCAAAAAAACTTGTTTTTACTTTACCTCCTGGCGACATGATGCAGGACCTGTTGACCCCGTTTTCGCTGAACTTTAATAATCCTTTAAAGGATTTTGATTCTGCAAAACTGATCCTGCGGGATACGAACTACAGGCCCATCCCGGCAAACTGGACCATTGACAGCAGCCGCACAAAAATTGAGCTGGCCGTTCAATGGCAGGAAGCTAAAGAGTACCGGTTGATCTTTGATACAACATCCGTTTCCGATTCGGCCGGTAACCGGCTTGCTAAAACGGATACCATTCGTTTTACCACAAAACAACGATCCGATTACGGCAACGTGGTGTTGCGGTTCAGCAACCTTGACCTGGCCAAAAGGCCCGTGATGCAATTTGTACAGGGCGGCGAAATAGTGAAAAGTTACCCGCTTACTGCAATGGAATGGAGCAATAAATTCATCAATCCCGGCGAATATGATATCCGCATTCTGTACGATACCAATATTAACGGCAAATGGGACGCCGGGGATTATTCAAAAAAACTTCAGCCCGAAACAGCCATAACCCTTGGTTTGAAATTGGCCGTAAGGGCCGACTGGGATAATGAAAAGGACATAAAACTATAATGCAGAAATGGATAATGGATAATTATTTAATTGATAATGCTCCCCATTATAATGCAGTAAGACATATCGCAGTGTGTTATGAGTTTGAAATATTATCCATTATTCCGTTATCAATTATCCATTATCTGCTATTCCATTAACTTTACGCTATGATTTTTTCATCTTCCCTTTTAGAAAATGCGGTAAACGAATTTGCCAAACTCCCCGGCATTGGAAAAAAAACTGCACTGCGCCTCGTTTTGCACCTGATCAAACAGGATGCGGATGAAGTAAACCGGTTCAGTGAGATCATTGCAACCATGCGTAACGAGATAAAATTCTGCAGCCGCTGTTACAACATTTCTGATAAAGCGCTTTGCAATATCTGCAGCAATACCATGCGTAAACAGGAAATGCTTTGCGTGGTAGAAAATATCCGCGACGTGATCGCCATTGAAAGTACGCAGCAGTTCAATGGCGTTTACCATGTACTGGGCGGTATCATTTCCCCGCTTGATGGAATTGGTCCCGGCCAGCTTACCATAGATGCATTGGTTGAACGCATCTCAAAAGAAGCCATTGAAGAGATCATTTTTGCCCTCAGCCCAACCATTCAGGGTGATACAACGATTTATTATATCAGTAAAAAACTAAAGCCGCACCCGGTGAAGATCACTACCATAGCCCGCGGCATCGCCTTTGGCGGGGAGCTGGAATATGCAGATGAAATGACTTTGGCAAAGAGTATCAGCAACCGCATACCTGTAGAAAATTTTATGGTAAGCGGCCATTAATAGCAACCTTTCCCGGCAAAAGCCCGATTCATACAAAGACAATTTGTATGACACAACGATCAAAAAAAATAATACTGTTAACGGTACTGACAATGCTGGTCACCATTACAGGTACCGTATATTTTATGTGGAACAAACCTCATAAAAATGTGAAGGATGCAGGCGCTGAAAATATAACTGCTGCAAAACTGTATGATCTTTTTATTACTGATTCAACAAGGGCTAATGCCCTGTATACCGGCAAAATAGTTCAGGTAACCGGCGTAATAACACAGTCATCATTAAACCAGGAAATGCAGCAGATCATATTATTGAAAACAACAGTAGCAGGCGCTGCTGTCAATTGCACCATAGAAGAAAAAACTGTTCCGGTTAAACCGGGCGATACCATTACCATCAAAGGGATCTGCAGCGGTTATATCAGCGGTGATCCTGAAATGGGTTTACCGGGTGATGTTTTTATTATAAGAGGATACCAATCAAATTTGAAGTAAATACAATGAAAAAGATCATTCCCCTGCTTTTGCTGACTTGTTTTACGGGCACCCTTGTTAAAGCCCAGCAATATTTTACAAAGAACGGGTTCATTTCCTTTTTTTCAACCACCCCGCTGGAAGATATTAAGGCGGGCAATAACCAGGTGCTCAGTGTGATCAATGCCGCTACAGGGGAGATCAGGTTTTCTGTGCTCAACAATGCCTTCCGGTTTAAAAAAGCATTGATGGAAGAACATTTTAATGAAGACTATATTGAAAGTGCAAAATATCCAAAGTCGGCTTTTACCGGTACCATTGCCAATATCAGCAGCATAAACTTCGGTAATGATGGCAATTACCCCGTATCGGTTACAGGCGACCTTTCAATACACGGCGTAACCAAAAAAATTACCGTACCGGCAACGGTCACCGTAAAGGGAGGAAAAGTTTCTGCCGGCGCGGTCTTTAAATTAAAAGTGAAGGATTATAATATCAGCATTCCCGGTACGGTTAGAAATAATATCGCAGAACATATCGAACTGACGGTAAACTGCAACTATGAAAAAAAGAATTGATCCGGGCCTTTCATTAAGCACCTCTATCCTGCCCTGCTGCCGGGAACCACAGGCATAACATTTTTTGTTTTATCATTCACTTGCTTTACTTTTGCAGATGTTAACAGGCAGATTTGTTTATTGTTCGGCCTGTTGATTTTATGATAACTGAACTAATAAACGAAAGCAATTCTGCAACACTTCTCCCGGATTGATTCTCGTTTAAAAGTTTATGGTATGTATGTCGAGGTCAGCTTCACTAAAAGCTTACCCCGGATTTTTATAATATTCTGAATTAAAACCGAAGCAAATGAAAACATTGCAGGACTGTTTAAAAGAACGCATACTCATCATTGATGGCGCCATGGGGACCATGATACAGCGTTATAAACTGGAAGAAAAAGATTACCGGGGCAGCCGGTTTGCAGACTGGCATACCGATGTGAAAGGCAACAACGACCTGTTGAGCATTACCCAGCCCCAGATCATCGAAGAAATTCATAAAAAATATTTAGAAGCTGGCGCCGATATCATTGAAACCAATACTTTCAGCAGCACTTCCATAGCACAGGCGGATTACGAAATGCAGGCGCTGGCTTACGAATTGAATGTAGCCGCTGCAACCTGCGCCCGTAAAGCTGCTGATGAATACACAAAAATGAACCCGGCAAAGCCCCGCTTTGTTGCAGGTGCCATTGGCCCGCTGAATAAAACATTGTCCCTGTCACCCGATGTGAACAACCCCGGGTACCGGGCTGTAACTTTTGATGAAGTGGCAGCGGCCTATACTGAACAGATCAAAGGGCTGGTTGATGGCGGTGTCGACATCATTCTTGTAGAAACCATTTTTGATACGCTCAATGCAAAGGCTGCGATCTATGCCGCAAAGAATTATTTCCGCCAACACCAGATTCCGGAACTTCCTTTCATGATCAGCGGAACGATCACGGATGCCAGTGGACGCACTTTAAGCGGGCAAACGCTGGAAGCATTCTATGTTTCCATCATGCACGCAAACCCCATCAGCGTTGGGTTGAACTGTGCACTCGGCGCATCAGAAATGCGGCCACATATTGAAGAACTGAGCCAGATCGCCGCATGCTACACATCGGCTTACCCCAATGCAGGACTGCCCAATGCCTTTGGAGAATATGATGAACAGCCGCACGAAACTGCACATATCATAGAAGAATGGGCCAGGGAAGGGTTTGTAAATATTGTAGGCGGCTGCTGCGGCACCACACCGGATCATATAAAACATATTGCTGAAGAAGTGGCAAAATATAAACCGAGGTTGTTGCCGGTGGTGGAGGCTGAACTGGTTGATTAAAATAAAAAGTATGACTGTAATAAAACCATATTTACGTTTAAGCGGATTAGAACCCCTGGTCGTGCGTCCCGAAACCAATTTTATCAATGTGGGCGAACGTACCAATGTTACCGGGAGTAAAATGTTTGCCCGCCTTATCCGGGAAGGCCAGTATGAGGCAGCGCTGGCCGTTGCCCGCCAGCAGGTAGAGAACGGCGCACAGGTCATTGATGTAAACATGGATGATGCTTTGCTGGATGGTGTGAAAGCCATGACCACTTTTTTAAACCTGGTGCAGGCCGAACCCGATATTGCGAAGATCCCCATCATGATCGATTCATCAAAGTTCGAGATCATCGAAGCCGGTTTAAAATGCGTACAGGGAAAATGCATTGTGAATTCCATTTCAATGAAAGAAGGGGAAGCCAAATTCATTGAACAGGCTTTTATATGTAAAAGTTACGGCGCCTCCGTCATTGTAATGGCATTTGATGAAGCCGGGCAGGCAGATACAAAAGCAAGAAAAGTGGAGATCTGCCAGCGGGCTTATAAAATACTGACAGAACAGGTTGGCTACCCGTCGCAGGACATTATTTTTGACCCCAACATTTTTGCCATTGCTACCGGCATTGAAGAACATAATAATTATGCTGTTGATTTTATTGAAGCCACCCGTGAAATAAAAAAATTGATGCCGCTTACCAAAGTAAGTGGTGGAGTGAGCAATGTTTCTTTTTCGTTCCGGGGCAATGAACATGTGCGGGAAGCCATACACAGTGTATTCCTTTTTCATGCCATTAAAGCGGGAATGGATATGGGTATCGTAAATGCCGGCCAGCTGGTGGTGTACGATGAGATCGAGCCAACCCTTAAATCACTTTGTGAAGATGTTGTCCTCAACAGGAACAACGACAACAACGAGACCACAGAAAAAATGATCGCTTTTGCCGAAACGGTTAAAGCCAAGGGCAAGGAAA
>CAZBIK010000214.1:0-6537 GCA_964491955.1 uncultured Ferruginibacter sp. | reverse complement strand
TGGTATTATCCATTGCAGGTGGAACGGGAAAATGTTGATCCTGTTATACGCACAGCCATGTTTGCCAATCGTGAAGACCGTTCATTGATCTGTTCCGGTAAAGTACCGCAAGGGTCAAAGATCAGGTTTTCGCTGCCACCGGATTTTGATTCCATTGATTCAGTCGTTGAAGATTGTAAAACAATTAAGGACAATGAACAGCAACAGGCCGATGCCCTGATCATGTTTTCCTGTGTAAGCAGGTATTTATCTTTTGGGGTTGTAATGAAAGAAGAGATAGAGCAGGTGCAGAAGATCTGGGATGCACCCATGGCAGGCTTTTTTTCTTATGGTGAATATGGAAGATCCAAAACCGGGAAATATGATTACCATAATAATACCTGCTGCCTGGTGGTATTAAAAGAAAAATAAATGAATTGTCACAGGCTTCAATCTGTGGACCTTAAAAAATAAACATGATAGCAAAATCAATCAAAGGAAGATCAACAGAAGAGATCAAATCAGCATTGGAAGAAAGCATGGCAGACGGATACCAGCCAACTTTGGCCATTGTGTTTATATCCATCAAACAGGATCACAAGGCTATTTGCAAATTGCTGGATGATGCAGGCATTGCTGTTTTCGGATGCACCACCAATGGAGAGTTTATTGATGAAATAACAGAGAAAGGTTCTGTCGCCATTCTTTTACTCGATGTAAATAAAAATTATTTTCAAATCTATTTTGAAGAATACCCGGAAAAAAACTACCGTGAAATAACAAACAGTATTGCACGTAAAGCAAAAGAGACCTTTGCTACGCCTGCTTTTTTTATTGCCGGCAGCAATATGGAAACAGATGCAGAAGAATTATTGTTTGGTTTTGAAGATGTTGCAGGAAAAGATGTAAATGTGTACGGGAGTATGGCTGGCGATGATTTTACATTTGCAGATCAATTTGTTTTTACGAATCACAATTCAAGTTCACGGGGTTTGGTCTGCATTGCATTGGATGAAGGGAAGGTCATGATCAAAGGTGTTGCTACCTGTGGATGGAGAGCAGTTGGTACTGTCAGAACGGTCACGAAAAGTAAAGGCAACCACGTATATACCGTAGATGATACACCGGTGCTGGATATTACAACAAAGTATGGGGGACTTGAAAATGTATCGCCTGATAATGAAGGGTTGTTATTGGAAATAGCTGCCAATTTCCCTTTGCAGTTACAACGTGAAAAAGGAGATCCTGTTATGCGGCCGGGTTTGGTGATCGATTGGAAAGACCGTTCATTTTATTGCAGTGGATCGGTACCGCAGGGATCAAAGGTCCGTTTCTCACTCCCGCCCGATTTTGATGTGATGGAGAAAGTAATCAAAGGCGTGGAAAACTTAAAAGCAGCACAAATGCCTGAAGCAGATGCGTTGGTAGTATTTAGTTGTGCCGGAAGAATACTTTCATTAGGCCCCTTGATGACACAGGAAATTGAAGGCATTAAAAATGTGTGGAATGTACCGATGCTGGGAATGTTCTCCAATGCAGAACTGGCCAGGGCTACCGGCGGAAATTTAGAAATGCACAACCTCACAACCTGTTGTGTGGCATTAAAAGAAAGATAAATGAACCAGCATTTACAAAACATATTGAGTTTAATTCAACAGGCTGAAACGTTAACTGCAGAACAAAAAAATGCAATTACAAAATCATTGAAAGAGGCAGATAAAGAACTGGAGATAACCGCTTTCAAACTCGACAGGACAGAAAAAGTAAAACGCACCACCGCCATTCTACTGGAAGAAACCATTGAAGAACTCGAACAAAAAAGAAAATCAGTAGAAGCGCAGAACCGGGAACTGGAAATTGAATCTTCACTGGAGAGGGTAAGAACCGTTGCCATGAGCATGAACAAGCCGGATGACCTGTTGGGTATTTGTGAAATACTGTTCAAAGAATTAAAGCTGCTCGGGTTCAGTGATCTCAGGAATACAATTATCCACACTTTTGTTGATGAAAAAAAGTATTTTACTGATTACGACTTTTCAGAATTTACCGGCGGATGTATTTCCCGTATTCCATACAGCGGGCATCCTGTCATTGAAAGATTTATAAACCAGATCAGGAAAAACAAAGCAGTATTTGTTGAAACGGTGGTCAATGGCAAAGAAATAGAAGAATGGAAGGAATTCAGAAAAAAGAACGGTGAAGCTGATGATCCCCGGCTGGATCATATCCAGGAACTTTTTTATTATCATTATTCTGTAGGTGCAGGTGATATTGGTATTTCAACCTTCAGTTCTATACCTACTGAAAAACAAAATCTGCTGAAACGATTCAGTAATGTTTTTGACCTGGCTTACAAAAGATATATTGATATTACACAGGCCATAGCACAGGCCAAAGAAGCCCAGATAGAAACTTCGCTTGAACGGGTAAGGGCGCAGGCCATGGCCATGCGTACACCAGAAGAACTTACCGGTATTTGCGAAGTGCTTTTTGCAGAACTGCACAACTTGGGATTTACCGAGATCAGGAATGCAATGATCAATATTCATGATGATGAAAAAGAAACTTTTGTGAATTATGATTACTCTGATGAGATCGGTAAAAGCATCAATCATTTGCACTACAATATTCATCCTTTAATTGAAAAGCAAATAAAGCAGATCAGGAGTGCAGAAGGATTCTCTGAAACATCTTATACGGGTAAAGACCTGGAAGACATGATCAGGTTCAGAAAAGATATAGGTGAAAAAGATGACCCGAGGATTGAAAAAGCTGACACCTTGTATTATTATTTCTATTCCATCGGCACCGGCTCCATCGGCATCTCAACATTCAATGTTGTTGCGGGAGAAAAGCTTGATGTACTCAAACGATTCAGAAATGTTTTTACGCTTGCTTACCAACGATATACCGATATAGCCCTTGCAGAAGCACAGGCAAGAGAAGCAAAGATTGAAGCTGCTTTGGAAAGAGTGCGGGCAAGAACGATGGCCATGCAAAAGAGTACCGACCTTGGCGAAACATCAAAATTGCTTTTTGCTCAATTAAACAGTTTGGTTCCAGAACTATGGACCTGCGGTTTTGTTTTATGCGATAAAAACAAAACAACAGATGAATGGTGGCTTAGTGGCGGCAGCGGTTTTATGCCTGATCTTATTTTGCCTAATGTGGGCGATCCTTTGCACAATAATATTTACAAAGCATGGCTTGCCGGGGAATCCTATTATGAAGAAGTCATAACAGGCGAAGCATTGCAGCATCATTATGATTGGCTGATGACAATACCTTCGGCCAAAGCCGCTTTTGATGCGCAGGCAGAAGCAGCAATCAAACAACCTGCATGGCAGCAATTAAGTTGTGCCTATTTTTCAAAAGGTTACCTGGTGGTTATTACCGAAAAACCTTGTGCCGAAGAAAATATTTTCAAGCGATTTGCCCAGGTGTTTGAACAAACCTATACCCGTTTTCTTGACCTGCAAAAAGCAGAAGCACAGGCAAAGGAAGCAAAGATAGAAGCTGCATTGGAAAGAGTAAGATCCCGGAGCCTGGCCATGCATCATTCCTCAGAATTATCTTCTGTGGTGGAAACGCTGCTCAGGGAGTTTACTAACCTTGAATTTACCCTTACTTTTTGTATCATCAACCTCATAGATGAGCAAGACAGGAGTAATACGGTTTGGGCTGCTAATCCCGAAACGGGAAAAGATCCTGAATCCTATTACATGAAATTTGAAGATTATCCTTTCCATCATGCCATGTGGAAAGCATGGAAAGAACAGCAGAAGAATTTTATCTACACAATTGAGGGAGAAGAGAAAAAAATCTATGACAAGTACCTTTATACAAAAACTGAATTCCGCCGTTTCCCTAAGCATGTCCAGGAGGCAAATAAGGCACTCAAAAGGTATGTGGCGGGCTTTACATTCTTTAAGCATAGCGGTCTTCAAACTGTGAGTGAAAACCATATTTCTGACGAAGAATTGAATATCCTTGAACGATTCGGTAAAGTCTTTGAGCAATCCTATACCCGCTTCCTCGATCTTCAAAAAGCCGAAGCACAGGCAAAAGAAGCACAGATAGAGGCAGCGTTGGAAAGAGTAAGAAGCCGATCAATGGCCATGCATAAGAGTGAGGAGCTCAAAGAAGTTATAAAAATTACTTACCATCAATTATCGCAATTAAAAATCAAAATTGATCATGCAGGGTTTGTTGTTGACTATAAACCAAAAGGCGATTGGCATTTCTGGATTGCAGATGAGCAGGACATTCCTGCTGAAATTTCGCATCCCTGGTTTGATTCAGTATGGGCAAGGCAATTTGATGAAGCAAAACAAAATGGGAAATACTTTTTTGCCACCCACTTAAATTTTGAAGAAAAAAATAAATTTTACAACGAGCTCTTATCTTTCGTTCCCGGGTTGCCGGAGGCCTCCAAAGATTTTTATCTCAGTTGCCCCGGACTTGCGGCATCTACTGTTTTAATGGATAATGTAGCCCTATATATCGAAAATTTTTCCGGTATTCCTTATACTGTAGAAGAGAATAATATATTGCTTCGTTTTGGAAAAGTATTTCAACAGACCTATACCCGTTTTATGGATCTGCAAAAAGCGGAATTTCAGGCAAGAGAAGCACAGATAGAAGCAGCATTGGAACGTACCCGTACACAAAGCATGATCATGCAGCATTCAAGTGAACTGGATGATACCCTGAAGGTTTTTCATGAACAGGTTTTGTTGCTTGGTATCAAATCAGCATTCTCATTTTTATGGTTACCTGATGAAAAAAATGAAAGGCATATCTTTTGGGCTGCATGGAGGGAAGACAAAAACGGCACAACGGTTTTTAACAGTAAGGCCGTAAATTACCCGCTCGACAGGAATGAGCCCGCAACAGTTCAGTGTTTTGCTGACTGGAAAAGCAATGAACCCGTTCATTCATACCACGTGCAACCTGCTGCGGTTGATAACTACTTTGCTACCTGGAAAGAACTGCTTGATGGCGTGGAGAAACTAAACCCTGAATATTTCAGGGATGGCTTATATTATGTGGAAGCCTTTATGAAATATGGTTGCTTTGGTGTAATGACTATTACCGATCTGAATGAAGCGGAAAAAATTTTGCTCAATCGCTTTGCCATTGAATTTGAAAGAACCTATACCCGTTTTCTTGATCTGAAAAAAGCAGAATCCCAGGCCCGCCAGGCAAAAATTGAAACGGCACTGGAGAAAGTCCGTGCAAGGGCCCTGGCCATGCAGCAACCCGAAGAACTTAAAGAAGTAGCAACAGTACTCCGGCATGAAATGGGCTTACTGGGTGTTGAGGAACTGGAGACCTGCAGCATTTATATTCATGATGAAACCATTAACCGTACAGAATGCTGGTATGCATTGAAAGATATTCGCGGGGAAGAAAATAAATTGGTAAGTGACCATTTCCCGTTGAACCTGCAGGACACCTGGGTGGGAAGGGAAATGGATAAATTTTACCGGTCCGGTGCTAAAAAGGTTTCCATACTGATGCAGGGTGCCAACCGGAAAGAATGGATAAACTATTGCGAAGAAAGATCAATCCCATTACGTGGATATTATGGAACGCTGATCCCGGACAGAACTTACCATCTCTATAAATTCTCACATGGCGCCATTGGTGCAGCATCAGCAGGTGATATATCGGCCGAAAGCTGGAACCTGCTGCAAAGGGCAGCTTCTGTTTTCTCACTGGCGTATTCCAGGTTTAAAGACCTGACACAGGCAAGGTTCGACTTACAGCGGTTGAAAGCAGAAAAGCAAAGAGCTGAAACCGCTTTATCAGAACTGCAAACCACACAAAAACAACTGATCCAATCCGAAAAAATGGCTTCACTAGGTGAACTCACTGCAGGTATTGCCCATGAGATACAGAACCCATTGAACTTTGTCAATAATTTCAGTGAAGTAAGCAATGAACTCATTGATGAAATGAATGCAGAGATAGAAAAGGGAGATATGGTAGAGGCCAAAGCCATTGCCAACGATATCAAACAGAATTTAGAAAAGATAAATCACCATGGAAAGCGTGCCGATGCCATTGTAAAAGGTATGCTGCAACACAGCCGCAGCAGCAGCGCCACCAAGGAACCCACCGATATCAATAAACTGGCCGATGAATATTTACGGCTGGCATACCATGGCCTGCGTGCAAAAGACAAATCTTTCAATGCTATCATGAAAACTGATTTTGATAATAGTATTGGGAACATCAATGTCATTCCGCAGGATATAGGAAGAGTGATTCTTAATCTGATAACGAATGCTTTTTATGAAGTGGACAAAAAGAAAAAAGCATGTCAGGCTGAGCCTGTCGAAGCCGGTTATGAACCAACCGTTTCAGTAAGTACAAAAAAAGAGAGGAACAACGTTTTAATTTCAGTAAAAGACAACGGCAATGGCATCCCGCAAAAAGTACTGGATAAAATATTTCAACCCTTCTTTACCACCAAACCAACCGGCCAGGGAACCGGGCTGGGATTGAGTTTGAGCTATGATATCGTGAAAGCACATGGCGGCGAGTTGAAGG
>CAZBIK010000213.1:4311-6554 GCA_964491955.1 uncultured Ferruginibacter sp. | reverse complement strand
AACCAGTAAAAGCTGGTTCAGTTTTTCAACCGTGCCGTTGTCTTCATTCACCAGTTCCATACCGGCTTTTACCGTACCGCTGTACACTTTGAATAAACTTAATTCGCCTACATGGGGTTCTACAATTACCTTAAATACAAAGATACAGGCGGGGCCGGCGGCATTGCATTCCAGGGTATTGCCAGAAACAGTTTGCTGTGGCGGCATTTCATTGGCGCTTGGGCAAACCACATCAATAAAGCCCAGCAGACGGCTGATGCCAATGTTGTTTTTTGCAGAAGTGCAGAATAACGGGAAGAGGTCGTGGTGGATCATGGCTTTTTTGATGCCATGTTTAAGGTCTTCCTCGCTCAATTCACCCAATTCAAAATATTTTTCCATCAATTCCTCATCATTGCTGGCCACCACTTCGATCAGTTCCTTATGCAGGGCATCTGCACGTTCCCGCTCATTGTCCGGGATAGGCAGTTCCTCGGTTTTGCCGTTCGTGAACCGGTACATCACCATATGCAGGATATCAATGATCTCATTAAAGCCAATACCCGGGTTTACCGGGTATTGAATGGCTGCCACATTGCTGCCAAAATGGTTTTTGGCATCCAGGAGGGTTTTGTCATAATCCGCTTTTTCATGATCCAGCTGGTTGATGACAAAGATCATGGGGGTTTTAAACTGTTCGGTATAGTCCCAGATCAGGTCGGCGCCCACTTCCACACCAACACCGGCATTGAGCATCAGCACACCGGTGTCGGCTACCCGTAATGCACTGATCACTTCACCAACAAAATCATCATAACCGGGCGTATCAATGATGTTGATCTTATAACCTTCCCACTGGGTATGCAGCAGGCTGCTGAAAATGGAATTGCCCCGTTCAATTTCCAGTTCGTGGTAATCGCTCATGGTGGTTCCATCCTCAACGCTCCCCATCCGGTCAATCAATCCTGCTTCAAAGATCATCGCTTCGGCAAGCGTCGTTTTTCCACTGCCGGCATGGCCTAGCAGTGCTATGTTTTTTACATGGTTGGTATCAAAAGTTGGCATAAAATGATTTTATGGTGTACAATTTTCACCAGTACAGTTTTATGACTGGCCGGTTGAAGGGAAATGTTTAAGCATATTGGATTATGACCTTGCCGGGAAGGCCCGTTCTGCATCTGTTCCGTTTAATCAGGCCCCGACAAATGTGGTGAATTCTGATTTTAAATTATCCAGGTCTTTAACCAGGAAATTATACTGATCCTCCAGCTGCATGTGCTTTTCGGCATGATCCGCATCTTTTGCGAATTCAACTTCTTTTATGTGTTGCCTGATTTCGTGTTTCAGATCATGCAGGTTGATCAGCTGTATGTGGAACTGGTTGTGAAAATGTTCGATCTGCAGGAGTTCTTCACGGTTGGTTTTTCCTGCGGCCCATTTGTAAAACTGGGTTTTTAAACCGTTGATACCCTCAACATAAGTTGCAAGATGGCTGATCCAGTTCCTGGATTCAACCAGGAGTTGCTGTGGCTGTGTTTCTGTTAACATAAAATGGATTTAGAATGATTAAAATATTTATGTGTAAGCCCTTGGGAAAACACATAACGTGTTTACAGGTATAAAAGTAAAGGAGGAATAATATAGCAATACTGAGATAAATCATTATCAGTGATGATTAATATCAAGGGATCATGCAGAACTAAATCGTTATCACAGGTGGGGACCGGTATAAAAACCTGCTATGAATATAGCATAAACCGTGTAAAAAAAATAATTTTTTCGCTGGTTTTTAGGCAATCCCGGGAAATTCTGTTTACCCGTTGATCAATGTGTTGATAATGCCGGGAGGGTTGTTGAATACGGCATGTACCCGGTATCATTATTCAAAGAGAGCCAGTTGCAGGGGCTTTGATAAAACGGGATCCTTGTAAAAAGCGGTTTCATCCTGTGCTGTGATGGTATACACTTCAGTTTGCTCATACCGGGAAGCAACGATGATCCCCGTGCCTTTTGCTTTTTCTTCAAACAGGGTTTTGGCCAGTTGCGGATGATTGTTTTCTTTGGATAAATGCGCCAGGAAAATATGTGATAAAAAAGGCGGGCGGTGTTCCAGAAACAAATCCAGGGCCTGCCTGTTGGATAAATGCCCAAGCCCGCCACGTATCCTGTTCTTTAAATGAACAGGATAGGGGCCGTTTTCCAGCATGGCATCATCATAATTCGCTTCTAAAAAAACAGCATGGCATTGTTTAAAATAACCGATC
>CAZBIK010000213.1:0-4301 GCA_964491955.1 uncultured Ferruginibacter sp. | reverse complement strand
GGATCACTTCCCCGCAAACACGGCCAATATCGGTAAATACACCAACGTTTGTGCCCTGGCTGCTGATGATGAAGCTGTGCGGATCCACTGCATCATGGTATTTTGTAAACGGTGTTATTCGTAAACTGCCAACAAGGACCGGTTCATTGGCCGTAAATCTTTTGGCAAGGTGGGAGATAAGCCTGGGGCCGTTTTTAGCTGTTTTTTCTGTAATATACACCGGCAAATTGTATTTGTTTGCCAGCGTACTTACCCCTTTAATGTGGTCGCCATGTTCATGCGAAACAAAAATGGCTTTTACGGTATTCATGGATAAGCCCAGTTTTTTCATCCGTTTTTCTGTTTCCCGGCAGGAAATGCCCACATCAATCAAAACCGCATCAGTTGAATTGCCTGCATAATAACAATTGCCGTTGCTGCCCGAATTCAATGAAGTGATATGTAATGCCATGATTCCTGCAAAGAAAAACAATTTTACCATGAACGCAACCCTGATTTTTGATCAAACAATAACGCCATCCATTTTTGTATAAAATGAATGGCGTTATTTAACCTGGAACCGGTTACCTGTTTTTATAGGCCTCCACTTATTGCTGTATGTTGCTTTTCCCGTTTTTTGAATTCTGCCGTTGATTGTTCCCGTTTGACTGCTGCATGTTTTTACCGGCAGCATTTCCGTCAACCCTGTTATCTGAACTGCGCTGCTGTTGCGGCTGCACGGCTGGCTGACGCTGCTGTTGTGGCTGCATCACCGGTTGACGCTGTTGTTGTGGTGCAGGCCTGTTATTTTGTTGTTGGGGCTGCATGGCAGGTTGACGTTGTTGCTGTGGCTGCATTACAGGCTCACGCTGCTGTTGAGGCACGGGCCTTGTATTTTGTTGCCGCTGCGGAACATTGTTCTGCTGATTGTCATAACGTTTCATCCTGTTTTCATTTTGCGGCTTACCGGCATCCGTATCTTTCTTTACCGGCGGCATACGTTTCACCTCCCTGTTTGGCTTATTGTTTTCATAAACAGGCGGTGTGACCGTGGTATTCGGGTTGGGTTTAATATCCCTGTTCCCGCGGTTATTATTTTGCTGCTGATCATCGTTACGCTTCACCCTGTTTTCTTTCACCGGTTTTGTTGTTTCAAAACGGTTGTTTCCGGTGTTTGCATCATTTTGTGCAGGGGTATTGCGAATACCGGGATTGCCGTTATTACCGGGTATGGTTCCATCAGCATTCCTTATACCGGTATTATTACTATTATTCGGTGTAGCATTATTGCGGTTAAGCCTTCTGTCTGTATAATCAATTCTTCTTTCCTGGATATTGTTGCCGGTATACCGTTCAACTTCCCTTCTTTCGGGGCCGCGTACAAACCTGCCGATGTTTCCCCTGCCATTATAATAATTATTGATCACAACCGCATTCCTGAAACGGTTATCCTGCCTGTGCGAAACATAATAACGGTTTAGGTCACGGTCGCAAATATTCCGGCGGGGAATAAATGTCCAGTTGTTATACGGTATCGACCCAAAGGAAATATTGATATTATTGCCATACCCAAGCGGTGCCCAGCCATAATAATCATCATAGCTGCTCCAGCTTACCCAGGCTGCACCCCATTCATAGCCGGGAATCCACATCCATCCGTAAAAAGGATCATATTCCCATCTGCCGTAATGGAACGGCGCCCAACCCCAATCGTAATCAGAGATCCAAGACCAGCCATAATTGGTATATTCCCAATGGCCGTCTGTATAATAGGGCCTGAAGTTTACATCATAGTTGATCCACACCTGTCCAAACCGTGGATTATTCATCCATCTGCCGTAAGGGCTTAATTCCTGGTGGAATGTAGAAAAACTGATGGAAACGGATTGTGCCTTTGTTTCAGCAAGCGGTGTAAAACTGATGATCGCTGCCATTACAATGAAACCAAGTTTTATATTTTTCATGATCTTACATTTAACTGTGATACATACTGCAAATACAATGCTATGGACTGTTTATAAATACTAAAGTTTGTTAATGGTTTGCTATAGCTTTCAACAGAACATTGCCCATAACAAACGTTTATGAAATTATTAACGGTTACCGGGTTTACCTGCCGGTGGTTTGTACCATGATTATATGAACGGTTCCATTCCCAGCTAAACAAATAGTACTTTAAACTTTCAAACAAAACAGAAAGCCATGAAAAAGATCATTATTGTTTGCAGCCTTTGCCTGTTTGTACATTCGGTCCATGCCCAGGACAACAGGGTCATGATAGAAAGGGCCTGCCTGGATTATATTGAAGGGTTTTATGAAGGGGATACCAGCAAACTTATCCGATGCCTGAAACCATCCCTATATAAATTTGGTTACTGGCAGGATAAAAAAACCGGGAAATACCTGCCGGATGGATTGATGACCTGGCGACAGGCGATCGATTATGCAAAACGGGTTTTTGAAAAAAAGAATTTTGCAAAACCGGGTGCACCCAAAAAAGTGGAAGTGCTGGATATCCTGAATTCCATAGCCGCAGCAAAGGTTACAGCATGGTGGGGTATAGATTATATCTTACTGGCCAAACAGGATGAAACATGGATGATCGACCAGGTGATCTGGGAAGGGCCATTGAAAAACTGATCATTTCATTTTATTGATTGTATCATATCCTGAATGCTTTTTATAAAATAACCCGCTTTATGACTGCAATAGCGTTAGCTTCACAGATCATAAAAAGGCAAATGATCAAACCGGAACTGGCTATCGTACAAACAAAGAAATGGATCAAAGATGTAGTGATCGGGTGTAATTTTTGTCCATTTGCTGCCAGGGTATTTAACCAAAGAACTGTGTATTACCGGGTGGAGGAAAGTACTTCAGTACAAACCTGTTTACAGTCATTCATGGAGGAGGTCAGCAGGCTGGATTCAGATACAGAAACAGAAACCGGTTTCCTGATCCTTACAAATGCCTGCACGCTTTTTGATGATTATCTTGATCTTGTTGCAGAGGCGGAAAATTTATTAAAACGGGAGGGTTACGATGGCATTTACCAGCTGGCCAGTTTTCATCCGCAATACCGGTTTGCAGGATCCGGTGATGCCGATGCGGCAAATTTTACCAACCGTTCGGTTTACCCCATGCTGCACCTGCTGCGGGAATCCGGTATCAGCAAGGCTTTGGAGCAATATAAAAACCCTGAAGACATTCCTGGTCGGAATATACATTTTGCACGCGAAAAAGGGATCGTGTATATGAAAATGCTCAGGGATACCTGCGGCTTACTGTTATGATTAACCGTACTTTACAGTTAATCAGAAAAAAAATGAATACCCGATCATCGGTATTTTTCAGTTGCAGATTTTATTTGTAGCTTTATCGCATAAAAAAATTAACGATGAAAGCATTATTTACATTTTTCTGTTGCTGTTTTTTTGGATTGTTTGCTTCCGGGCAAAATACTGAAGGGGCAGATGCTTCAAAACCGGTACAGGTTGCTGAGGTATCCTGCGGTAAATGTAAACTGGGCCTGCCCGGAAAAACCTGCGACCTGGCAGTCCGTATAGATGGGAAGGCTTATTATGCCGATGGTGCATCCATCGACAGTTTTGGTGATGCGCATGCAGGTGACGGAATGTGCAATGCGGTCCGCAATGCCGAAGTACAGGGCGAACTGGTTGACAACCGATTTAAAATTTCTTACATAAAAATATTGCCCGCAGAAAAAAAGAAAAAGAAGACAAAGAACAAAGCCCGCTGATGACCGGTTTATTCTTCCGTTTTGTTCAATAAGGTACGGGTAGGGAACGGGATATTGATCTTTTCCTGCTTAAACCTCACCTGCAGCTTTTTGATGAATGCACTTTTTACGGCAAACTGTGCCGAAAAATCATTTACCCTTAAGATGGCTTTTAGTTTTATACTGCTTTCCCCAAAGGCAAAGAACCGCACAGCCGGTTCAAAATCTTTGATACCCCCTTCTGTTTCATGAAGTGTTTCCCGGATCACTTCTTTGGTTACTTTTTCAACATGATCCAGGTTACTGTCATAAGCCACACCCACTTCCACTACAAAAGACCATTCGCTGAACGGCAAATAATAATTGGTAACGATCATATCGGCCAGTTTGGAGTTGGGCACGATAATGATATGATCGCTCATGGCCCGGATGGTGGTGCTGCGCCAGGTAATGTCTTCTATAAAGCCATCTTCGCCTGAAGAAAGTTTCACGAAATCGCCCCGGTTAAAATTCCCCGATGAGATGATCTGTAAGCCTGCAAAAAGATTTGACAGGGTTCCCTGTAGTGCCAGGGCAACAGCCA
>CAZBIK010000212.1:0-6596 GCA_964491955.1 uncultured Ferruginibacter sp. | reverse complement strand
AAAAGATATGGCTGCCGAGCTGTTCAAACCATTTATCATTCGCAAGATGATTGAAAGGGGTATCGTTAAAACAGTTAAATCAGCCCGTAAACTTGTTGACAAGAAAGAGGCGATCATCTGGGATATCCTTGAAAATATTTTAAAGGGACACCCGGTTATGCTGAACAGGGCCCCTACGCTTCACCGTTTGTCGATCCAGGCTTTCCAGCCAAAACTGATCGAGGGTAAAGCCATACAACTGCACCCGTTGGTAACCACGGCCTTCAACGCCGACTTTGACGGTGACCAGATGGCTGTTCACGTGCCGTTGAGCAGTGCAGCTGTGCTGGAAGCCCAGTTGCTGATGCTTTCTTCGCACAATATTTTAAACCCGCAGAATGGTACGCCCATCACGCTTCCTTCACAGGACATGGTATTGGGACTGTATTACATCACCAAGGGTAAAAAATCAACACCCGAAGAAATTGTAAAAGGCGAAGGCAAATCTTTTTATTCTGCAGAAGAGGTGATCATTGCCTATAATGAAAAAGTGATCGACCTGCATGCCAACATCAAGGTAAAAGTTGATTTCCGTAACCCGGACGGTACATTGACCAATAAATTAATTGAAACTACGGTTGGCCGTGTGATCTTTAACCAGCACGTTCCCAAAACAGTAGGTTTTATCAATGCTTTATTGACCAAGAAAGCATTGCGTGAAATTATCGGTGATATCATCAAATGGACCAGTGTTCCCATCACCGCTAAATTCCTGGATGATATTAAAACACTGGGATACCGCATGGCATTCCGTGGCGGGTTATCGTTCAACATCAATGACCTCATCATCCCGGAAATTAAAACCGTACTGGTTGAGAATGCACAGGCAGAGGTGGATGAGGTTTGGGATAACTACAACATGGGTTTAATTACCAATAATGAGCGCTATAACCAGATCATTGATATCTGGAGCCGTGTGGATACCAAGGTAACTGAAACATTGATACAGGAACTCGCAGCCAATAAGCAGGGATTCAACTCTGTTTATATGATGCTGGATAGCGGGGCCCGTGGTAGCAAACAGCAGATCAAGCAGCTTGCCGGTTTGAGGGGATTGATGGCCAAGCCGCGTAAATCCGGTTCATCGGGCAGTGAGATCATTGAGAACCCGATCCTTGCCAACTTTAAAGATGGCCTGAGCGTATTGGAATACTTTATCTCTACCCACGGTGCCCGTAAAGGTCTGGCCGATACGGCCCTCAAGACAGCGGATGCGGGTTATTTAACGCGCAGGCTGGTTGACGTTAGCCAGGATGTGGTGATCAATGAAGAAGATTGCGGCACTTTGCGTGGTATTGCAACTTCGGCACTAAAAGATAATGAAGATATCATTGAACAGCTGAGCGACAGGATCGAAGGCCGCATGTCGCTGCATGATGTTTTTCACCCGTTAACGGATGAACTGATGATCCATGCCGGTGAAGAGATCAGTGCAGAAATGGCCAAAAAGATAGAAGAAAGCGGCATTGAAACTGTGGAGATCCGTTCGGTATTGACCTGCGAAAGCAAGCGTGGTGTTTGTGTAAAATGTTACGGTAAGAACCTGGCATCAGGTATGCTGGCACAGCGTGGTGATGCAGTGGGGATCATTGCTGCACAGTCGATCGGTGAGCCGGGTACCCAGTTAACCCTCCGTACTTTCCACGTGGGTGGTGTTGCGGGATCTGCATCTGTAGAATCTACATTGCCGGCCAAGTTTGACGGTACCATCCAGTTTGATGGATTGCGTACAGTACATACCGAAGACAACAACGGCAAAAAGATCAACGTGGTTATCGGCCGTACCGGTGAGATCAGGAATATTGATGTAAAAAGCGATCGTTTACTGAACACCGTTCATATACCATACGGAGCCGTGTTGAATGTGAAGGACGGTCAGAAGGTTTCCAAAGGTGATATTATCTGTACCTGGGATCCGTTCAACAATGTTATTGTGGCCGAAGTACATGGTAAAGTTCATTTTGAAAGCCTTATCGAAGGGGTTACTTACCGTGATGAAGCGGATGAGCAAACCGGTCACCGCGAAAAAGTGGTTATTGAAACAAAGGATAAGACAAAACTGCCTTCGATCATTATAGAAGGCAAGGAGAAAAAGACATACAACCTCCCGGTAGGTTCGCATATTGTGATCGAGGAAGGGGACGAAGTGAAAAGCGGCCAGGTATTGGTTAAGATCCCAAGGGTATTGAGCAAACTGAAGGATATTACGGGTGGTTTACCAAGGGTTACCGAATTGTTTGAGGCCCGTAACCCAAGCAACCCTGCAGTGGTTTGTGAAATCGACGGTGTGGTTGCCTTTGGAGCCATCAAGCGTGGTAACAGGGAGATCATTGTTGAAGCAAAAGACGGGGTGGTAAAAAAATACCTGGTTCCGTTGAGCCGGCAGATATTGGTACAGGATGGCGATTTTGTAAAAGCCGGGGCTGCCTTAAGCGACGGTCAGACAGCACCGATCGATATCCTGGCCATCAAAGGACCTTTTGCAGTTCAGGAATACGTAGTGAATGAGATACAGGAGGTTTACCGCCTGCAGGGTGTGAAGATCAATGACAAGCACGTGGAAGTGATCGTTCGCCAGATGATGCGCAAGATCCGTATTGAAGATGCAGGGGATACCAAATTCCTGGAAGGTGATACAGAGGACCGCCTGGACTTTAACATGGAGAACGATTATATCTATGATAAGAAGGTGGTTACCGAAGCCGGTGACAGCACCAAATTAAAATCCGGCCAGATCGTTACCCTGCGTGAAGTGCGTGAAGAGAATTCGGTTTTGAGAAGGGCCGATAAAAAGCTGGTTGAATTCCGGGATGCAAAACCTGCAACATCCTCACCGTTGTTGCTGGGTATCACCAAAGCATCACTGGGTACACACAGCTGGATCTCAGCGGCATCGTTCCAGGAAACAACCAAGGTATTGAGTTCTGCCGCCATACAGGGTAAGACAGATGAAATGCTTGGCCTGAAGGAGAACGTGATCACCGGGCATCATATTCCTGCAGGTACTGGTTTACGTGAGTTTGAGAACATGATCGTGGGCAGCAAGGAAGAATATGAACTGCTGATGACGACCAAGGAAGCGATGAGCTTTGATGAGGAAGAGTAAGAGAATTGGCAATAAGCAATAGGCAAATCTGCTGAAGATAGTTAAGGAGTAAGATCGAGGTCTTACTCCTTTTTTTATGCTGTATTCAATAAAAATGCAGACAACCTGGTCTGCATTTTTTTATTTTTTATATTGATCTTAAAAACGGGGTCAGGCGCTCTTCTTCAGCATTTTTTGTAACCTGGTTCTTGACCGGTAGAACTGTGATTTGCAGTTTCCTTCACTGCAGCCCAGTATTTCGGCAATTTCGCGGTGATTATATCCTTCCAGGGCATGCATGGTAAAAATTTTGCGGTACCCGGGAGGAAGTTTTGTAATGAGGCAGGCAATCTCTTTTTCTGCCAGTTTATCCAGGATATTGAAACTGCTGTCTTCAACGGTATGGTCAGGGCTGGTCTGGAATGCCAATTTCCTGTTCTTGTTTAAATGGGTAATGGCAGTGCGGGTTATTATTTTCCTGATCCAGCCTTCAAATGAACCTTCGCCCCTGAATTTATCAATGTGGCTGAAAACCTTTACAAATCCCTGTTGTAAAATGTCTTCAGCATCATGGGCATTTTTGGTATAGCGGAAACATACAATGTACATTTTTTGCGCAAACCGGTCGTATAATATTTTCTGGGATCGCCGGTTCCCGTTTCCGGATTCAGCAATTAAATGAACAAGCGGATAAGTTGCATCGGTAAGGTCTGGTTTCGTGATCATGGCAGGTTGATTGACTACTGTTTTGTATTGTTCTTTTTTTTTTGCCCGGTCTGAAATGTCCTTTTAACAAGATTGGTAAAAAGTGAAAAACCAGCCGGGTAAAATCAATGTTTCTGTGATTGTAAAATTGTTAGCTTTTTTGTAAAAGTCAGTAACAGCAATATGGTGCATTGCGCCAATCCCTTTGTTTAAGCATGTTTCAGCTGTAAAATTATCTGCATTGACCGTATAAAAATTATTTCCGGGGCTTTATTTCACAGAATGTGTGAATGATGTAATCTCCTGGAATAATTATATAATCATGCATTATTCTTTGCCTGTATCTTGTCATGACTTTTGATTTCATCGTCAGTAACAGGATTGGTAAACACCGATCCGATACTTTGTATCAGGCTGGATACGGGTCCTTCCATCTTATTGGTTGTATCATCCAGTGTATCATCGTCCAGTTGTTTTCCCAAATGTAAATCAGCCGGTAAGTACAACAGGATATCCTTGATCTGGTTGTTGAAAAAAAGTTTAACAGCTTTCAGGTCCGGCTGTTCCGGTAAATTATTCTTTACCGCGGAAACGGCTGACCGGGCTATTTCATTCATTTTCGAATCCATACCTGTATTGGGTTGCAGCGTATATGATGAAATGGATTGCATGACCTCATTTTTATTTCCATTAAAGATTTCGGCCAGCCAGTCCCTGTATAAATTATGATTTAAAAAAGACGCTGCTCCTTCATCTGTGCGAACGAAATTATGCAGTGCAGTAAGTACTGCAGGGATGGCCGCCTGGCTGAATTTATTGGAAATCGGTATATGGTCATTTTCAATACAGGGTTTCCCTGCAACTGTTTCCTGGGTATTGGGGTCTATTTTCTGCAAGGGAGGATAGCCCAGGTTTTGCTGTACGATTTCTATAAGATTTATTGACATACAAAAGTTTTTTGGTTTAAACTGATAACATGGATTACTAAACACACAAAATCATGCCAACAAAAAACGGGTATTGCCCGCTGTTTAATAAAAAGATCTGTTTGGCATGAATTTGTAACATCCTTCATTGATTGGTTTATTTACTTTTAAAAATTTAAATACATGATGACTACTTTAAGCGGCATACTTGAAAAGCTGCGAGAAAAAAAGCAGGACAATGCATTTCAGATCTCGGAGAATCAATTCCTAGCATCTTCCGGAATATTGTACACCGCAGAAGAACTTTCCATCATTAAAACGTACCGTTTCTAAGGTGACTCTGATCCGGGCGACAGTTCTATTTTTATATTTGATTGAAGCTAATGACGGCCTGGTCGGGTACAGCATTGATACTTAGGCGTGTACAGCAACCATGAGGGAAATGCCAATGATGAATTCACCAGGAAAATAACGGTTAATGAAAGAGACGAACAGGAAATATTCATATAAAAGTAAAGGCCGGTTTCTTTACTTGTTAAACCGGAGCCTATTTAATAACTTGATCTTCATAAACGCACACTGTGTGGCCAATAGCTGGTAAGTGATGATGTCTTTAAAATTTTTAAGGGGCAGGGGTTCATTCAACACATCATTATAAAATTCGGCAAAATAGTTCTCACAAGTATTGCACAGCGCTGCAATTTCGCCTCCCTTTTCCGGGCTGGCCTGTTCATATATATTTGTTACGATCTTTTCCCATAACTGGTTTGTAAAAGTATGGGGGATATGTAAGTTTATATTCAGTAAACGGTCGCTGATCTCATTTGCATATTGCCTGCTTTCTACTGCCAATGCGATCAGTGCAGTTTTCAGGTTATTACAATCCACATCTTCAGCTATTTCATGAAAACCCCTGTTGGCCTGGGTTAAAAAGGATACCAGATTTTGCAACTTATTGAACAATGTATAGTTAATGATATCCATTTTATCAATCATGGTTTCAATGGTGATTCAATGATAGGTTTTACCCGTATATTCCCTGATCGTGTTTAAAACAGTTTTTATACCATTTACCTGTTGTTGTAAAATAGCTCTTACTTCTTCATTTTCGGGTATCTGTTCAATGGCCATTGTATAATTCCTCAGTGCTGTTTCTTCTGCTTTTATACAACCCTGGATAATGGTATCTTTTTGCCCGAATTTAAATGTAGTCTTCATGTCCATCCAGGTACGGTGTAATAGACTTAATGTTAACTGGTCGATGGGAGAGCTGGTCCCCAGGCGGTTAACCAGTTGCCTGAGCTCATTGCTGTACCTGCCACGCTGGTAGCCAAACCGCTCCAGTAACACAGACAACACTTCGTCTTTGATCTTTTCAGATGCATTTAAATACCCCTTTTTGGCATCTTCCAGGACGGCAATGAGTTGATAGATGGGCAGACTGTTTTGTTTGGTTATCTTGTTCATAATTAATATTATTTATTTATCCCTGTGTACATGAGATGCCATTTGGCTAATAAGCAGAAAACCTTTGGTAAATTATTGGAGTTTTATGATAATAAAATATTTGCGGGAATATATTTTCAGTAAAGTGGGAATGTTGCAAAAGTTGACAAAAAACATGTAAAGAAAAGCTGTAAAAAGTGTGTGGGGAAGGCGATCATCTCTTTTTTCGGAAGCCGTAAGTGTAAATGAGAGAGATTTTAGCTGTCATGTTGAAACAATTTGATTTTACTGAATCATTGTTGAAACTCTATAGCGAAAAAATGCGAAAGTTTATAATGGGGAATAAAACAAAAATCCCTTGTAATAAGGATTACAAGGGATAATGAAAGTTGATA
>CAZBIK010000211.1:0-6650 GCA_964491955.1 uncultured Ferruginibacter sp. | reverse complement strand
GTTTGGGGAAATGGGCGGTGGTACGTGGAGTTCCCCATGCATACGGGCCGCGGCCGGCTTTTATCTTCCCATTGTGGATTGCAAAAAAACTGGTTGGCGCAAGCGGTTGGCGGCTGATGAATGCGATCTTATCGCCTTTCTGAATATCAAATTTTATCTTACTGAAAACGGATTTCCCATCAATCGTCAATGAAAGATTATCCACCTTTAGAATTTCGTTACCCACCTCACGGTCCTGCTTAAAGATGATGCCAGGGTATTTCCTGTTGCTGGGTGTAATGTCTTCAAATACCAGTTTATCCAGGGCTTTTTTGCGGGACGTGGCCTGCTTGCTTTTGGATGCATTGGCGCTAAAGCGGGCAATAAATTCCAGCAGGTCCTTTTTCTTTTCCTCAGTTTTTTTATTCTTGTCTGATGCCTGCCGGGCTGCCAGTTGCGAACTTTCGTACCAGAAGGTATAGTTACCGGTATAGATCTTTATTTTGCCACGGTCCACATCGGCCACGTGTGTACAAACTGCATCTAAAAAGTGACGGTCATGACTCACCACCAGCACAATATTTTCATAATCGGCTAAAAAGTTTTCCAGCCAGCTGATGGTTTCCACGTCCAGGTTATTGGTAGGCTCATCCAGCAATAGAATATCAGGGTTGCCAAAAATGGCCTGGGCCAGCAATACCCTTACTTTTATATTGGCTGCCACATCTTTCATCAATAACTGGTGCAGTTCGTCTTTTACACCCAGGTCACTCAGTAAAGTAGCGGCATCGCTTTCAGCCGTATAGCCGCCCATTTCGCCAAACTCGTGTTCCAGTTCACCGGCCTTGAGCCCATCTGCCTCGGTAAAATCTTCTTTTGCATAAATGGCATCACGCTCATGCATCACTTTCCACATTTTTTTGTGGCCCATCATTACCGTATTTAAAACGGTCACTTCATCAAACTCAAACTGGTTTTGGTTCAAAACAGCCATCCTTTCGCCCGGCGTAATATCGATCGTACCTTTATTGGGTTCAATCTCACCACTGATGATCTTTAAAAAAGTGGATTTACCTGCTCCGTTGGCGCCGATCACGCCATAACAGTTTCCCTTGGTGAAGCTGATATTCACTTCATCAAACAAAACCCGCTTGCCGTAGGCCAGCGTTATATTATTTGCACTTATCATAATTATTAAAAAGTGTGCAAAGATAAGGGATAGCGCTTTAAGAAAATACGGAATTCACTTGCCGGATACCGGATGCAGGATACTGGATACTGGATTAGAGACTGCCCATGTAAAAAGCTAATAATATTACAGGTTATATCTGGTATCCAGCATCCAGTATCGTTCACTTATTGCCCATTGCCTATTGCCTGTTATCTTTGCAGCATGTCAATAGTCAGCAGTCTACAAAAAAGCACCATAGAGAGTTTGTCGGCTTTATATGATCAATCCTTTACAGATAAGGATTTCCAGGTAAACCAGACCAAACCCGAATTTGAAGGGGATTATACGGTGGTGATGTTCTCCCTGGTAAAAACCCTAAAACTTTCACCCGATGTGATCGGCAACACGTTGGGCGGGCACCTGGTTAAAAATTATCCACATCTTTTTGCTGCGTACAATATCATTAAGGGATTTTTAAATCTTACTGTTGCAGACAGCTATTGGCTTGAGCTGCTCAGTAAAAATTATAACGATATATGTTATGGCAAAAAAGAAATGAATGGAAAGAAGGTAATGGTGGAGTATGCATCACCAAATACCAATAAACCATTACACCTGGGTCATTTGCGCAATATTTTTTTGGGATGGAGCGTGGCTGAGATCCTGAAAGCCAGTGGTTACGAAGTAATAAAAAGCTGTATTGTGAACGACCGGGGTATCCATATCTGCAAAAGCATGATCGCCTGGAAAAAATGGGCCAATGGCGAAACCCCTGAAAGTTCCGGGATAAAGGGAGACCACCTTGTTGGTAATTATTATGTAAAATTTGAGAATGAATTAAAGAACCAGGCCCAGGACCTGGTAACCAAAGAAAACGCCAATGACCTGTCGCATTACAGCGCTGCTGAATTGAAGAAGGTTACTGAATTGAATAAACTGCTGCAGGATCTTTTTACAGAAAGCCCGGAAAAAAATAAGGAAAAGATCCTTAAGATAAAAGATGATATCAATGAAATCAGGAGAAGTGCAACAGAGATCATGAAAGAAGCCAAGCAGATGCTTTTTGACTGGGAAGCCGGGAAACCGGAAGTGATAGAGCTCTGGAAAACCATGAACAACTGGGTATATGCAGGTTTTGATGTAACCTATAAAAATATCGGCGCCGACTTCGACAAGACCTATTATGAGAGTGATACCTACCTGCTGGGAAAAGATATTGTGCAGCAGGGCATGGATAAAAAAGTATTTTACCAAAAAGCCGATAACAGTATCTGGATAGACCTGACTGCCGACGGGCTGGATGAAAAGATCGTGCAGCGGAGTGACGGCACATCCGTTTATATTACGCAGGATATCGGCCTTGCTTTGCAAAAGCATGAACAGTTTAACATTGACCAGAGCATTTATGTGATCGGGAATGAACAGAATTACCATATGAAAGTGCTGAAACTGATCTGCCAGAAACTGGGCATGCCCAATGCAGATAATATTCACCATTTAAGTTATGGCATGGTGGAACTTACCAGCGGTAAAATGAAAAGCCGGGAAGGAACCGTTGTGGATGCAGATGATATTGTAGATGAAATGGTCAGCACCTCAAAACAGCTTACCGAAGAACTGGGTAAGGTAAAAGACTTTACAGAAGATGAATTAAAAGCCCTTTACAATACCATTGGTCTTGGCGCCATGAAATTTTATTTATTGAGGGTTGATCCCAAAAAAACGATGGTATTCAACCCGGCTGAGAGTATCGATTTTCACGGGTTTACCGGGCCCTTTGTACAATACACCTATGCCAGGATAAAAAGTATTCTGCGCAAGCAAATGACCAATGACCCAATCACCAATGACCCAATGGCCAATGACTTATTGACCAATGACTTATTAAAATCCGAAAAAGACGTGCTGGTCATCGCAGAACAGTATGCATCGGCCATTGAACAGGCATGTGCAGAGCAAAATCCTTCGGTGATCGCCAATTATGTGTTTCACCTGGCCAAAACTTACAATTCTTTTTATTCCGAACTTTCGATTGCCAATGCGGAGACTGAGTCGAAAAAACAACTGCGGTTGCAGATATCCGGGTTAACGTCAAACATCCTGAAAAGCGGGATGGGCTTACTGGGTATTGCGGTACCGGAAAGAATGTAACCGTTTATTAATCATAAGGCCATTTCTTCCCAACCATTTTACTATTTAATGTGTTATTTTTACACTTTATAGATTTAGGACGATTATTCATAAATTTGAAGGATGAAAAAGAAGGTAACAAAAATCGGTGTACTTACTTCGGGCGGTGACAGCCCCGGTATGAATGCCTGTGTACGGGCAGTTGTACGCACGGGTATTCACCACGGGCTGGAAGTTTTTGGTATTATGCGTGGATACAGCGGCATGGTGGAAGATGATATCATCCCCATGGAAAGCCGGAGTGTTGCCAATATCATTCAGCGGGGCGGCACCATTTTAAAAACATCCCGTTGCAAGGATTTTTATGAACCTGAAGGCAGGAAGATAGCCTATGATAATTTAAAGAAGCGGGGTATTGACGGACTGGTGATCATCGGCGGCGATGGCAGTTTCAGGGGAGCACAGATCTTCAGCAATGAATTTGACATTCCCTGCATTGGATTACCGGGCACAATTGACAAAGATATTGCCGGTACCGATTTTACGATAGGTTTTGATACTGCAGTAAACACGGCTGTGGAAGCGATCGATAAGATAAGGGATACTGCCGAAGCGCACGACCGGCTCTTCATTATAGAAGTGATGGGTCGCGATGCCGGTTATATTGCCCTGCACAGCGGCATTGCAACCGGTGCAGAAAACATATTGATACCCGAGAGGAAAACAGAAATTGACAAGATCATTTTGGGATTAACCGAAAAAGAAAGGCGCCATAAACTGGTGAACCTGATCGTTGTGGCCGAAGGTGATGATTTTGGCGGCGGTAATGAAGTAGCCAAAATAATCAGGGAACGCATGCCCTTACTGGAAATAAGGGTTTGCATCTTAGGCCATATTCAAAGAGGCGGATCGCCCAGTTGCATGGACAGGCTGATTGCAAGCCGCATGGGTTACCATGCCGTGGAATCGCTGATGGAAGGCAGGCACAATGTATTTGTGGGAATCGTAAATAACAAGATCAATTATATTCCGCTTGATGAAGCGATCAAGAAAAAACAACGCATCAGTGAAGAGTGGATGAATATCGTAAAGATACTGGCAACGTAGGTGAAGTCAGGATACCGGATGCTGAATAGAGAAAGCAGCATCAAGTATCAAGTATCCAGTATCAAGTATCTAAAAAATCCCCAATACAAATTCATGAGCAAACACATCAGCAAGTACCTGCACAAAGAAATGGATAAAGTGGCAGGCATTTCCCATTCACAGAAAAGAACAAAGATCATAGCAACAGTTGGACCGGCTTGTGAAAAACCCGGGCAGTTGCTCGAACTGGCAAAAGCTGGGGTGAATGTCTTCCGGCTTAATTTTTCGCACGGCAGCCATGAAAATAAAAAGGAAGTGATCGAACACATCCGTGACATCAATAAAACCCAGCCATATAATATTGCCATCCTGGGCGACCTGCAGGGCCCCAAATTAAGGGTGGGAGAACTTACTGACGGCTGGATAGAACTGGCTGAAGGAACCGATATCATTTTTACAACAGAAAAAATGATCGGCAATCCTTCAAAAGTTTATGTTTCGTATCCCAACTTAACCAAAGATGTAAAAGTGGGCGAACGGATCTTTTTAGATGACGGCAAAATGGAGGTAAAGGTCAAATCAATCCTGAATGAAAAAGAGATCCTGGTTACCATCACCGTTGGCGGAACCCTAACCCAAAAAAAAGGGGTAAACCTGCCCGATTCTGAGCTCACCATGCCTTCCCTGACAGAGAAAGATTATACCGATCTTGATTTTATCATTGAAAATAACCTCGACTGGGTGGCGCTTTCCTTTGTCCGCAAAACAGCCGATATCATTGAACTGAAAAATAAGATCGCCGCAAAAAAAAGCAAGATCAAGGTGATAGCCAAAATTGAAATGCCCGAAGCCTTAAAGAATATCCGTGACATCATAGTAGAAAGCGACGGCATCATGGTGGCCCGCGGCGACCTTGGGGTAGAACTGCCGGTGGAACAGGTGCCCATCATTCAGAAGGAGCTCATCAAAAAATGCATGCACCGGGCAAAACCGGTGATCGTGGCCACCCAGATGATGGAAAGTATGATGGACCGTACCAAACCCAACCGCAGTGAAGTGAGTGATGTGGCCAATGCCGTACTGGAAGGCGCTGATGCCGTAATGCTCAGCGGTGAAACGGCCATGGGCAGCTACCCGGTACAGGTAGTAGAAACCATGGTAAAGATCATCCAGGAAGTGGAAAAAACATTTTATGATTATAACCGCGATGATATCCTTTCACCCCAATCCCACTCCCCTTCTTTTTTAAGTGATGCCATTTGTTACAGTGCCTGCAAACTGGCCAATGATACCCATGCCAGTGCACTGATCGGCATGACACAAAGCGGGTATACCGCATTTATGCTGAGCAGTTACCGGCCGCAGTCGCCGCTGTATATTTTCAGTAAAGAAAAATCGCTGATCCACCAGTTAAGCTTAAGCTGGGGTGTACGTGCTTTTTATTATGATGAGGAAGACAGCCTGGATGATATCATTTTTGACCAGATCAATATCCTGAAAGAACGTGGATTCATAAAAACAGGAGATGTGGTCATCAATACCGGCAGCACGCCTGTTGAACTGCATTTGCCTACCAATATTGTGAAGGTTACTACGGTGGATTAAGTTTAAGGTTTAAGGGGTTTAAAGTTTAAGGTTACCCGAACTTTAAACTTTAAACCTTAAACTTTAAACTTTAGACCTGTATTTCTTTAACGAACCTACGCCCAGCTGCAAATGATAATCGCAGCAATGATATTTCCAACAATGGCATATCCTGCATTGATCAGGAACAGGCTAAAGGGCTTTTTCTCATAGAGGTAATTTACACCAACAGAAGCTGCACAAAAACAGGCTCCGGTAAGTGCACCTAATTTTAAGCCGCTCATCCAGCCGGCTCCTATCAGTTCCAGCCGGTTGGCTAGGACGGCGATCGCCAGGCTTTGTACAAACATCAGTGCAAGTGAACCTCCAAACATCATTCCCATACCCTTTTTGGCATCAGGACTGTTCACATCAATTTTCAGGTCTGCGATCCAGCGTTTGGCAAATAAGGCCTTTGAATACCACAATGCGCCTAAGGCAAAATAAGCCAGTGTGGCCACAATGATGGCAAGCCAGTTTAAATAATCAAAATTTTCCATGATTAAACTTTGTTTTGGTAAATGAATAAAAAAGAAAATTAATAATTGTTTGTTTGATTTACAAATCCGTTGAGATCAGTAAATATTAACTTGCATGGCAAAAATCCCCGACTCCCGACTCCCGACTCCCGACTCCCGACTCCCGACTCCCGACTCCCGAC
>CAZBIK010000210.1:0-6660 GCA_964491955.1 uncultured Ferruginibacter sp. | reverse complement strand
TAAAGTGCAAGAGCGTGAACAATGGCTAAAAATTCTCCAATATTATTCGTTGCTTCCTCATATTTCTTTTCAAATATTACTTTCCCTGTTTTGATGTCAACGCCACGATATTCCATTTTCCCTGGATTTTCAATACAGGAAGCATCTACACAAATGCCGTCAAGGATTGGTTTGTCATCTTCAAGTTCTAAAGGGTCAGTCGGGTAATTTGAGGTTTGTTGAGTTACATCGAAAAGGTCTGTAGTGCAATTGCTATCTCTACCTAAGTCGTTAGGTAGATTTTTCTTTCCCGACATAGTTTTTCCCAACTGTTCTGCACGTTTAAAGTCGACTGTGTATTTTACATTCCTTGAATGTTTAAATGATATTGAGTGGGAATTTTCGTGTAAAACAGAATCTAAAATTTTCCAAAGGTCAACATGCTTTTTCTTTTTGTATCCGTTCTTTTTCCATTTCTCTAACCAGCCTTTGGATAATGTGTCAATAACATAGCCATTTGTCAAGTACACAACTAAGTCACTTTGCTCTTTAATTTTTCTAAGTCCCTCGATGATACCAATAATGTCCATTCTTGCATTGGTTGTGTTTGAGAAGCCTCCTGAAAGTTCTTCAACTATTTGCCCGTTGGAAGTGATTACAACGCCGTAGCCTCCATTTCCAACTGCTTCATCGCTGTCAAGTCGCTCTGAAAAATGGCAAGAACCATAAACGTAAATTTTAACTTGATTCGTCATTGAGTGTTGTCAAATTAATGCCCTGTTGCAAGGGTGTAGGTATTGCAATAGTCTTGTTGATAATGTTATTATTTGTAACAATTGCATCTGAAGCATTTGCATGCAAAAATTTACGCACCAGCATTTAGGGCTTTGTGTCTTTGCCTTTAATACGGCTCATATTGTAACTGCGTTGCTGAGATGTGTGTACATCGGCCATAACACAAAGCTATAGCCTTATTGCAGAAATTCTTTAATATGGCAATGTAAAAATGAGCTTAATCCTTTTCATCCTTCCTTCTAAACCCGATCCGCTGCCGGGGAGGCAGTACCGGGGTCAATAGTTTTTTTAGGTAATCAAATATCAGGGCTATCTGTTCATCGTGGTTACTTATTTTCTTCCCCTCCTACGCAAAAGCTTCGGAGGGCAAGTCCATTTTCTCCAGTTGCAGTAAGATGTCTTTATGTGACAACAGCAGGGCCCTCATTTTCGTGAAAACCCTTATGATCTGTATGTTTACATTAATAGCTGTTGAGCTGTTCAAAACACTTGATAACATGGCAACGCCTTGTTCTGTAAAAGCATAAGGGTTGTATTTTGAATGTTGCCCCCGCTTTAAGGTGCCAATTTGGTGCCTTAAATACTGGTACTCTTCCTGGGTCAGTTCAAACATAAAATCTATGGGAAAACGCTTCAGATTTCGTTTTACAGCTCTTTTAAGCATTTTCGTTTCATGGGCATATAATTCAGACAGGTCAAAATCAAGCTTTACTTTTTGCCCCCGGATTAGATAGATCTTATTCATCACCAGCTCTTCAGGAATGATGGGTATTTCTGGGCTTTTGGGCATGTTGTAAATTTTAAGATTGGAAGTCACCAATTGTCATATCCAATTCTAAAATAGATCCATCTGCCTAAAAAATTAAGTTGTTTTTCCCGGGGAATTGTGGTGATTTCCGGAACTGTGACATTGATCTGCCATTACATATAGCTAAGCATTAAGCCTTTAATCATAGCATTATCCTGGTCAAAAAGCCCACCTATTGCATTTCTCAATATATTTTATTTATTTTATATCCAAATAAGCATGGAGTAAACCCCACAGTTCTTAATACCGGTATTTTCATAACATTTTTTAAAAATTTAAATCAAAAAATTATGAAAAAAAATATCCTGGTTTTTGCTTTCTCCCTGTTCATGGCCAGTGGATGGCTTAATGCACAAAAGATCCCGAAGGAAACACCATCACCAACTACTGCAGTATCTGCTGAAGATTTGGATAGGTTACCCTTTTCCAAACGTACCTGGGAGTTCACCATCACCAAACCCAATCTGGCTTTTTCCAGTAAACAGGTCAAGGCAAATGGTATTGACCAGGGCAGCCAGACCAGTTTTCTGCTGGATGTGGGTGCTCATTACTACCTCATTGATAATATAGCTGCCGGTGTTGAAGTGATCATGACCAACAACACATCCAAAAACAACGGGGACAAGCAGGTGCTCAACAGCTGGATGAGCTATGCCGATGTTACCTATGGCCGCAACCTGGGTGGTATTGTAAACATTTATGCCCGGGCAGGTGTAGGTGTTGGAAATTCTACGTATAAATTTACTCCTCAATACGGCACAAGTACAAAAGACAGATCTGACCTGTTTGGCTATAAGTTCAATATCGGGGCGCCCATCAGGCTGGATGGCAATGCTTATTTAACCCCGGAGATCGGGTATTGGTATAACCGTGAAAAATTTGACGGTGGCACCGAAACCGATAACCGTTTTGGACTGGGACTGAAACTGGAGACCTTCCTGCAATGCGATGATGCTGCCCGTGACGCCGCACGCAGTTACCGGTCGCAGCACCAGATGTATTCTCCCGGCAGCAGCTTCCTGGGGATAAGTACCGAGGGCGGATTATATTTTGGTAAAACCGAAACCAAATATGATAATAATTTCCCCCCGCCCAGCGAACAGAAATATTCCCTGGTTGACCTGTCGCTGAATTATAATTATTATTTTATCAGGAACCTGTCGGGTGGCCTGGGTATAAACTTCGGCAACAGTGTATATAAAAATTCCAATACCAATTTCCGGCAATCCAATACCAGTTTTTCCATAACACCTATGCTGGAACTGAACATGCCGGTGGAGAACCGTGCACTGAACGATCTTTTTATCAGGGGTGGCTATAGTTTTGGCACCCAAAATTCTGAATACAAGGCCGGCCCTATCAGCAATACCTCAAAATACAGTATGGGTAATTTTTGCCTGGGGCTTGGTTATAATTTCTTTTTCAAACGGAAACTTTCCATAACGCCGGTTTTTGAATATGACTGGACCACCTATAAGAACAAGGACAATGACCAGAAGGAAAAATATACCGGCCCGAATTTTTCTTTAGGGGTGAGGAAATTCTTCAGGTGAGAAGAAAAGTGGTTCATGTTATAACTATGCTTTTCGGGATTAAACAAATCTGCCATCCTGCATAAGATTTGCAGGATGGCAGACAATTGTGTTCTTAAGATGATAACTTTTTAATAACCCGCCTTCGACAAGCTCAGGCTGACAGACCAACTTCTAATTTAGTTTTTCCAAACGCATTTCCAGCCGCTTGTCTTTTTTAAAATATTCCATAATCATCACCGAACCCGTCTTTGCCGGAAAAACCCGCAGCCATTTGGCCTTGCTGGTCAGCTCAATTTTATCAGTTGTCATCTTGCCTTCGTTGTAAGTGATGGAGTTAAAGGTCTTGCCTTTAAAATCCTTATCCCTTACATAGTCGCTGTAGCAAACCGAAAAACGGGTATGCTCCTTATTGGTTTGTGTAAAATCATAATCAAAAAAGCCCCAGGCCTTGGCCATTACTGCCATCGTGTGCGGCGATGAATATTCGGCACCACTCTGCATCTCCTGGCTGTTGCTGTTCTTATCGTAAATTTTAGCGTCCTTAATTTCAAATTTTTCGTTGAACTTAAAGGTTACCAGGTCGGTGATCTTTAATTTGGCGGTGGCCACACTGCCGCTGCCACGGTTTAAAATAGCTGTGGCAATACCCAGGCCGCTGGCCACTTTTTTATAGCCTTCACCAATGGCAAAGAAATTGCCGTCTGCCGTTTGCAGGATCTTATGAAAGTACACATAACCCAGGTCGGCTACCCTTCCTTTTTTATCGGTTGCAATGTATTTGCTGATAGCCCCGTCCCATGAATTGTATTTTTTACTCACTGCTTTTCCCTGCGGGTTAAACACCCATGCGGCCAGGCCCAGGCTGGCATCTTTCATCACTTTTCCATCGGGCTCATAATAGGTTCCCATCAGTAAAAAATCGGAACTGCCCCTGATGGCTGAAATGTTCATCGGGTAAAACTTATAATCTTCGGCTTCAGTGCTTACTTCAAAAACCTTTTTGCCGGTATAGATATTAAGGCCCAGTAACCAGCTGTGCGGCGTACCACCCATCAGGCGTTTTTGTTTGATCACTTCAAAGATCACCAGCGAATCGGTACTGCCCAGGAACATGGCCGAGGCCCATTTGTCGTCCTGTTCTTCGGCAGCCTCAAAACTCCATTGCTTGCGCCTGTCGGTAAAAAAGAAGTTCACTTCGTACGTAAAATACTTGCCTTCCTTTACCGGGTACACGGTAACGTAACCCTGGTCCTGCACACTGAACAGGGCCTCGTTCTGCCCCTCATCCGATTTTTGCCCGTAAGTCTGCTCCAGCAGCATTTTACTGCGGTTGGTGAGTTCCTTGGTGTATGTGGAGATCATTTTACCTTCAAAATTGTAAGCCCGGTATTCCAGTGTTTTTTCCTTTTTATTGTAAAACAGGAACATGATGCTCTGGCCGTTGTAACTGCTCTCCAGGATCTGTACAGCTTTGTCATCCTCAAATTTGATGTCCTTGATCTTGTTCAGGTTATTGTCCATGATCTGAACGGTGTATTCATTGGTCTTGCTGTCTACCTTATCCGAAACATAAAAGGTAAAATAACCTTTCAGTTCATCACCATCCATGATCTCGCCTGAATTGCGGATATAGATGGAACGTACATTCTCGATACTGAGTTTGCCCTGGGCATGGATAAAGGTTGTGGCCATGATGGCGAAGACAAATAGCGTGAGGATTTTTTTCATTGTTAATTTTTAAGTTTAGAAATTAGACGGTTAAAGGTTTAAGGGTTAAATGGTTTAAAGGTTAAAAGGTTTAAGGCCCGCCCGGCTGAGCCGTTCGGACGGGGTTTAATGGTTTTTAAAGTTTTTTGTGCTGGTGGCCATGGCCTTATCAAATTCCGGATCACCGGCCATCCCGGTTTTGTAACTGTTTAAAAAATAATACCCGATTGAAGCCATATCACCCAGGCTGATGTTCTGGATGAATTGGGTAAGTACATCATAATTTTTATCGGCATAGGGTGAGGGCAGGTCAACCACCCGGTTAAGGGTATGTGCTTTTTGGTTGCTGTACATTTCATTAAAACATTTGCCGATCATAGTTACGAGGTATGCATTGTTGGGGTTGGTTTCCAGCAGTTCCAACGCATAATATAGGCAGCGGCTGATGCGTTTGGAAACAAAACAGAATTCCACCACTTCAAATTTGAATTGGTTCTTTAACATGTTGAACCGGGTTTCGCTTACCAGGAAATCATTGCGGCCGTCGTTGACCAGTTTTTCAACAGCGGGTGAAAGTTTTGCAATACGGGCCTTGCAATCGGGGTGTGTTTTTAAAGAATCCTTTTCTTTGGTACTGATTGCCTTATCGGGCACGCCGCCAAAAAAACTTTCTTCTTTCTTCAGCCATTTTTTATTGAAGGGATAGGCTGTAAAATTGAAAATACGCTGCAGGCCGCTGTCGGCAGCATAGCTGTCTTTATCAATGACATCGAGCATGGCCAGGCAGGAAAGCGAGCCCTTTATATTGTAACCGGTATTTTGCATAAAACTGAGGCCAACGGAATCGGCTTCGTCCTCATGCTCACGTCCATGCCTGCGGCTTTTAAATACAAGGCCCTTTTCCAGTTTTTCCAGTTGTTTGTTGACCTCGTATTTCGACTTTTTAATTTCCTTTAACTGCTCCTGGAATTCTTTGGAATTAACCGTATGCACATATTGCTGTATGCCTTTGTTGCTGTGGTCGAGGTAGAGATGTGCCAGTTCATGGCAAAGGGTAAACACTACTTCACTTTCAGTATTGAGTTTTGCAAAGAGCCCGATATTAAAAACAATGGTTCCTTCCCCGCTGCTGAAAGCATTTGGCCAAAACACCCTGGAAAAAAGAAAACGGGTGCCCAGCTTTTTCAGTTGTGGGTTGCTGTTAAAGATCTCTGCAACCAGGGCTTGCAAATAAACATCGGCTTCAGGGTTGTGTATGAATTCTTTTTCTTTGAACATATCGGCCAGGTTCTGGTACCTGTCGCGGTAAATGCCAATGAGTTGTTTTTTATTTTCACCACTGATAGAGGCACTGTCCTCCAGGTAATTTTTCCTGATGGCATTTTTAATGCTTACGAGTTGTAGTGAATCGTTGGTATAGGGGGTATAATTTGTAAAGGGCTGGGCATGTAACCCGGGCAATTGCAAAACAAACAGGAAAAGCAGGATCAGCCTGGGGTAGTAGCAGTTCATAAGGGTAATGAATAAACCGGTTTAGGGGGCAAATATAGAGGAATAATTAAAAGATACGCAGGTTTGTTAATGGCATAGCGGGTTTGGTAAGATTTACTGCAGTATTCAGGCTTTCACACCTTATAAAAGTGCAATTATTTTTGTTGTCACTTTTTTGCTAGCCCAATCCTTCGGCTCCGCTCTGGATGTAACCAAAAAAGGGCACCCGAATCCGATTACATCCCGGATTCATCCAGCCTCAGGCGGGACTGATATAGCTTTTGTAATACTGTGGCTTGTATATCAGTAATTCTACTCTTATGATTAAAGACTTCATTACAAGTG
>CAZBIK010000209.1:0-6688 GCA_964491955.1 uncultured Ferruginibacter sp. | reverse complement strand
GCTGGATAAAAGATGAGCAGGGGCGATGGCATATCAAAAAAGGCGACCAGTCTATTTATTCAAACCACCAGCCGGCAGGGTTTGTTGGAAATACGGGTGATTACCTCACTGCCAGGGGCTCCGTTAACATACAGAACTATAAAAATTATTTTGTGCCCTCGGCAAGCATAGGCATTGGCCTGGTATTAAACAACGGCCATACCAAAAGGGAACTTGGCCTGTTGTGGGAACCTCATTTTTTCTTTGCTAAAAATGCAGCAGGCAAACTGCAGACCTTTCGTAATGATTTTATCAGCTTAACTTATTTGCAGTCGAGGGTAAGAAAAAACATACCCGCGAAAGAAAATTCTTTCCTTCCCGTTTTCTCACTCGGCTACCTGGTAAACCGGAAGGGGGATTATTTTGAAAAAAATACCTGGCGGGTAGGGGCAGGGCAGCTGTCTTTATTTAAGGGTATAATAAAGATCGAACCTGTTTTTTATTTTAATGGCCTGTTTAAAGGGGTAACCCCTGGATTAAGGTTGATGCTGGGTTTTTAAATAGAGATGGTGGAGGGAATAATGAACAAGGAACAAGGAATAAAGAAAAATGAACAATGACCAATGACCAATGTCCAATGACCAATTTAATCAGGGAACAATGTTTTATCCAAATTGGGAATGATCCGCAGTGCATTTTTGTAATAGATCTTTTTTAAAATATTATCCGGTAAACCCATTCCGTACATGGCCCAAAAAGCATGGTACTTTTTGTGATAGGGAAAATATTCATCTTCAGTTTCCAGTACGCGGAAATAAGTGGCATATTCTGCAGGTACCCAGCTGTCTTTGCCAAATAAGATCCTGTCCTGGTATTTGGTAAAAAACCATTTGGCCATACGTGGCTGCCTGCCCAGTTCAGCGATCACGGCCCCGAATTCTACTACCACATTCGGCATCTCATCAAGCAACTGTGAAAGTTTTCCGAGGTCATTGGGATACCATCCAAAATGAGCGGCAATAAATGTGGTTCGCGGGTGTTTTTTAAAAAGGCGGTGCTGTTCGGCGATCAGGGTATCCCAGGGAGCAGGGTCGGTGTCTGATTTTTTCCGGCGGGGATGTGTGGCCAGTTCCAGCCATCTTTCATTTTGCTCATCCATCGGCGACCAGAATGGTTTGGGGTCGGCAGTATGAATGAGCACGGGTATTTTTAATTCGCCGGCTTTTTTCCAAACCGGGTCAAGCCTTGCATCATCAACGGTCACTCTTTTTCCATCCGTATCAACAACAGAAAAGCCCAGGCTCTTGTAGATCTTCAAACCGCAGGCGCCGTTTTTTACATCTTCTTCCAGTTGTTTGGCGGCCTGTTCGCCCCAGTCTGCTGATCCGACTGTTTTAAGATCGAGGTTGGCAAATACCATAAAACGGTTGGGGTAATTTTTTTTGATATTGGCCATGGACCGTTTGATCTTATCACCGCTTTCGCCGCTCAGGTTCACCATCACTTTCATATTCAAAGCATCCATTTCGGTGACCAGTTTGCCAAGGTCCATATCGGGCATGCCAAACTGGTGGTTGTGTACATCAATAAAAGGGAATTTTGCTTTTGGCGTTGTATGTTGCGGAACAACCAGCGTGGAAGGCGGGTTGTATTTTTCAAAATCCATTACAGGTTTTGTTTGTGCAAATGCATTCAATGAAGCCAGTATAAAAAGTGCCGGGAAATAATTTTTCATTCAGTTATAATTTTCAGGCACAAGATAACGGAAAACCGGTGCCGTCATTTACCGGTTATCCAAAACTGGTTGACTGGTAAGCGGATCGTGATCCACAAACCCGGGCAGGGATCAATAAACGATTACTGGGCAATAAAAATCAGGTTGAAAAGTAAACATGTTGTATTTTCAATGTATAAAAAAAAGGATACGATCATCATGAGTGAAAAATGGCAAAATTCCAAAACCACAGGGGTTCATTTTCAACTAAGCAGGCTTGCAGGTGAATGGGTGGGAACAACCAAAGTGTGGTTTGAACCTGATAAGATTGCCGATGAGTCACCCGTTCGGGGAAGCATGCGGAGCATTCTTGACGGGCGATTCATAATGCATGAGTACAAAGGAAGTTTTGGAGGTAAACCCCTGGAAGGCATTGCCATCTTTGGTTATCATCTTGAACAGGAAAAGATACAGGCTGTCTGGATCGACAGTTTCCACAACGGAACTGCTTTGATGTTCTCTGAAGGAAAAAAAGGCGATCGCCGGTTAAGTATGCTTGGCAGTTATGCTTATATAACGCCCGACATGGAACAGCATTGGGGTTGGCGTACCGAAATTGAAATGTTGAATGATGATGAAGTAAAGATCACAGCATATAATATTTCACCGGAAGGCGAAGAGGCAAAGGCCACTGAGACTTTGTATAAAAAAATACTCTAGGATTTAAAGCCGGTAGAGGTTTTACTGTATTATATCATTTACCCTGATTTGTGTGTTCACGAATAAAGACTATCGAAACAAATGAACCAAAACAAACCATGCAGCACAATTCATCCCGAACCAGGTTTATAATTTTCATTACCCTGTTATTATTATTTTCGGCAGCTGTACTTATTATCAGTTGGTTTTATAGTAAGATCAATAACTGATTCCACGTTCAAACATTCTTTAGATTGGGTGCCTGCAGATACGAACAGGACAAGGAGACCTGTTTTCAATAAACCCTAACATTATTTTCACATTTGAAGCATTAGTTTTAATGATCATTCACTTCCGCTAAAACTTTTTATCATGAAACAGGTACTCCTTTTCTCCTTATTAAGTATTGGTATGTTTTCTGCAAACAACCGGTCTTCCTTTGTTGAAAAAACGAATTTGTTAAATAATGAACTCTATTTCACCGCTGCTGAACCTGGGGTGCTTAACATTGGTTTGCAGGACGGGGGTTATGAAAAAATGCTGGCGAATGTTTTCAGGGCCCAGGATTTTTGCCGTGCAGAAGTAAAGGATTTTGAGTGGGAAGTTCCATTCCGTATTGTTAGTGCGACGATATACTTTTCGGGAACAAATTTTAAAGGTGTGGAAACAGGTTTTATAAACAGCAGCAGTTTAAAACCCATCAAAAGTTTAATGGCCCGTTGTGCGCCCGGTACAATGGTGGTATTTGATAATGTAAAAGTGAAAGGCCCTGATGAACAGGTACGGTCGGTACCTGGTCCCAGTTTCAGGTTGCATTGATCATTTTCGTTGTATTAAAAACATATAAATGAAGGATCTAAAACAGGTCCTTTATTTATTTTTCCCCTTCCTTAACTTTCCTGATATAATCTTCATGCTCTTTCAAATGTTCTTCGGGCGGCACTTTTACAGAAAGCGGGCCGTTGCCGATGATCAAAAAATAAATGAGCAGCAGTAAAACGATGATGGAAAGGAACAGTTCTGAATAGGGGCTGAACGCATTGCGGGTTGCACCGATGTTCACAAAAATGATAGCACCGATCAGGATGGGTATCTGTATAATGCAGGCCGCACGGGTAAACATGCCGATGGTTAAAAAGAACCCGCCGATGATGTGTGCAAAAGTGATGTAATGTCCCACCAGGATGATCATGAATTCACTGAAAGGAGATGTATTCTGCATCAGGCTGATGAGGTCACTGGTGTTCCGGAGATAATCCACTCCCTTGTAACAGAGGAAGACACCCAGTACGATGCGGATAATATCCAGCCATTTGGGATGATGCCTGTCGCCCCAATACTCAAATTTTTCGATGAGGTTCATAACAAATCATTTAAAGCGTAAGTAAAAAGAACTTGTATAAATATACCTCAATTTTAACTGAGATGCAAGTGCTTTTTACCTACGCAGAAAAAAATCTGTTGATGCCCTTACTTTAATTTGAATATGATGCCCGCCTGAACCCGGGTAATATCATGGCCCGCTTCAACATTAAAACCGAAAGAAGGGGTGACAAAATAAGAAGCGCCTACAAATGCGCCAAATACAGGCACCACTTCATTTTCACGGATGGTTCCGTTCTTGTTGTACGAAAACTGGTTGAAACCTGCACCGGCAGAAAGCCCGGCATAGGTATCCAGCCCCTTTACATTCCAGCCGTGGTGCCATGCCGAACGGCCGGCTACTACAAATGTACGGGCACGGTAATCATCAAAGGTTGCCCGGCCGCCATTTGAAAAAGTGCCGCCAACCTGGCCGCCCAATGAAATAACGCCGGGGCCTGCCTGCCACAAACCGGCTTCAATAACGGCTTTGGTACCATAGGCCGAGTTGTAATAATTGTTGTTGTACTCATTTCCAATGCCAACACCGGCACTAAAAGTTACTGATCCTTTTACAAAAGGATCTGTTGGAGCATTGTTTGATTGTGCTGCTGCAATGGCGGACAATCCAATGCCCAGTCCCATTAAAATTGCGGAGATGCGGTTTTGTTTTTTCATACCGAACCATTTTACAAATTCTGTACCAATTGAACCCGGGATTTAAAAATCAGCTGTTAATTTCATTTAAAAATTATTTTTCCGGATGCATTGGTATATAGCCTGTTATCGTGCAATTTTTTGAAAAACCGGCTTTTTTCCGGTATATGAATTATTTGTTTAACTTCCATCCATGAAACATTTTAAGTTTTATACAAAAGAAGATATTTTATCGCTTACCCGGGTGCGGCGTTTTGAGACAAAAATGGGCGAACGGATGCAGTTTTTGAAACCCGGAACGGAATGGCCGGAAGTGATGCAGCAATCTGCCGCAAAATTTGTATTACTGGGCATACCCGAAGACTTTGGGGTAAAAGCCAATTATGGCATTGGCGGTACCGAAACGGCATGGCTCTCTTTCCTGGATTCTTTTCTGAACATACAAAGCAATGATTTTTTAACGGGTGAAAATACCTTACTGCTTGGCCATTTTGATTTCGGGGATGTGAAATTCCTGATCGAGAACAATGCCTATAATGCAGAAGAAAAGATCAATGCCTACCGCCATGCCCTTAAAATTGTAGACCAGGAGGTGGAAGACCTGCTGAAAGTGATCGCATCTGCCAAAAAAATACCCATCATCGTCGGCGGAGGGCACAACAATGCTTATCCCATCATTAAAGGAGTTGCCAAAGGTTTACACAAGGCCGACCTGTTACCCTTATCACAGATCAACTGCATCAACCTGGATGCGCATGCCGATTACAGTGTGGCTGAAGGCAGGCACAGCGGCAACGGTTTCCGGTATGCGGAAGAAGACGGCTACCTTGGCAAATACTGCATGGTAGGCCTGCACGAAAATTATATTTCACAGAATGTGCTGATGGATATCCACAACAATCCCTTTATCGATTACATCAGCTTTGAAGAGATCTTTATCCACGACCGCAAGAATTTTATCCAGGCAGTTGCCCATGCAACGGGTTTTACAGAAGACAGCTATACCGGTATCGAGATCGACCTGGATTGTATAGAACATACTTTGAGCAGTGCCGCCACACCGAGCGGGATCACCCCGTTGATGGCCCGCAAATATGTAACATTTACCGCCCAGGATTCCAAACCGGCCTACCTGCATATCTGTGAAGGCGCCACGCAACTGGCCGACGGAAGAAAAAATGAATCAACCGGTAAACTGATCAGTTACCTGGTGAGTGATTTCATTAAAGCATTAACCCTTGATTAATTTACCCGGATGAAAAGTACACCGGTTAAAGCGCCAGCTTTCCTCACTGCATCCATGGCATTGATGGGATGGTTTGCCCTTGCCGCCCAGTTGATCCTGGTGATACAAAACCGGGTTGTTCCCGTTACAGAAATGGTGATCAGGTATTTCAGTTATTTTACCATCCTTACCAATTTGCTGGTAGCCGTTTGTGTTACTATTTTATTCATAAAGCCAACAACATCATTGGCCGGGTTCCTTGTAAAACCATCAACAGTTACAGCCATCACGGTGTACATAACCATCGTAGGCATCGTGTATAATGTGATACTCCGTTTTTTATGGCAGCCGGAGGGTTTGCAGTTCATTGCCGATGAATTGCTGCATACGGTCATACCCTTGTTGTTTATTGTATTGTGGTTGCTGTTTGTACCCAAAACGGAACTGGCCTATAAAAATGTATTGCCCTGGCTCATTTACCCGTTCCTGTACCTGGTTTATACATTGATCCACGGAGCAGTATCCGGGTATTATCCATACCCGTTCATGGATGTTGGCGTATTGGGATATAAAAAGGTGTTGATGAATGCTGCAGTGCTGCTGATCCTGTTTTCAGGGCTTTCACTTTTCCTGGTTTCATTGGGGAAATATCTCAGCCGTAAGAAAATGCAGTAAGTGTTTTACAACTGTTCTGCCAGTTCTTTTTCAGTTGCAATACCGTCTTTTCGCCAAACCTGTTTGCCATCTTTAAAAATGATGAACACGGGCAGTGCGGTAACTTTATACGCTTTTAAAATATCCTGGTCGCGGCCGCCATCCACATTGATAAATGTGAATTTTCCTTTGTTGTTTTCCTGCAGGCTTTTAATTACAGGCTCCATCTGTTTGCAGGGCGGGCACCAGCTTGCACCAAAATCAACCAAAACAGTTTTTGAACCGCTGATGGTGGCATTCAGGTCTTCAAGCGCCATTTGTTTCTCATTGCTGCTGCCTTCCAGTGGTTTACCCGCGGCACGCCAGGCATTGGTTCCGCCCTTTAACTCATACACTTC
>CAZBIK010000208.1:0-6694 GCA_964491955.1 uncultured Ferruginibacter sp. | reverse complement strand
AACCGGAAAACTAAAAGGAAAATTAACCCAGCAGCAGATGGACAATGCGGTAGGCGGAAGTGCCAGGCGTATGATGAATTCGGCAGCCTTTGGGCAGATCATCATCCTTATCGTGTACCTGCCCATTCTTTCCTTACAGGGTGTTGAAGGAAAAATGTTCCGCCCCATGGCAGAAACGGTGGCTTTTGCAATCCTGGGCGCATTGATCTTATCACTCACGTATATACCTATGATGAGTGCCCTGTTCCTTTCTAAAAACATCAGCCATAAAAAAACATTTGCAGACCGGATGATGGGTTTCTTTCAACGCACGTATGCGCCGTTGATCACGGGTGCAGTAAAAATAAAATATGCGGTTACAGCCATTGCAACCGGTTTATTGATCCTGAGCATCGTTATTTTTAAAAATATGGGTGGTGAGTTTATTCCCACGCTTGAAGAAGGTGATTATGCCATTGAATTTGTATTGCCGCAGGGATCTTCATTAACTCAGACTGTTGAAACCATGATGATGGCTGAGAAGATGCTGCTGAAATATCCCGAAGTAAAAATGGTTGTTGGTAAAACGGGTGCTGCTGATATTGCTACAGATCCCATGCCTCCCGAAGCTTCAGATCTGATGGTGATCCTGAAGCCCAAAAAGGAATGGACAACCACAAAAGATTTTTATGAACTGGCAGACCTTATGCGGGATAAACTCTCTGCTATTCCCGGAGTGATTGCTGAACCAAGCCAGCCGATCCAGATGCGGTTCAATGAACTGATGACGGGCATAAGGCAGGATGTGGCCATAAAAATTTTCGGCGAAAACCTCGACACGCTGATCGCTTATGCAGATAAAGTGGCAAATGTTATACGCCCGATCAGGGGAATTACCCAACCGCAGGTAGAACGAGTGGATGGCCTGCCGCAGATCACGATTGAATACGACAGGGCAAGGCTGGCAGGCTATGGGTTGAATATTGAAGACATCAATCACGTGGTGAGTGCCGCATTTGCAGGAGAAGTGGCAGGGGTTGTTTATGAGAATGAAAGAAAATTCGACCTGGCATTGCGGCTCGACAGCAATTACCGCACATCGCTGGAGGATGTGAGTAATTTATATGTGCCCCTGGCAAACGGTAACCAGGTTCCCTTATCGCAGGTAGCCACGGTAGCCTTTAAATCGGGGCCCGCACAGATAAGCCGTGAAGCCGGCAAACGGCGGATCTATACAAGCTTTAATGTAAGCGGCCGTGATGTAGCCAGTGTGGTTAAGGAAGCACAGGAAAAATTAAAGGAAAAGGTAAAGTTGCCGACAGGGTATTATTATACGTATGGCGGTACATTTGAAAACCTGCAGAAAGCAACTCAACGTTTAATGATCGTAGTGCCGTTGGCGTTACTGCTTATCTTTTTTATGTTGTATCTCACATTTGGTTCAGTAAAAGAGGCCTTGCTTATTTTTTCGGCTATCCCTATGAGTGCGATCGGTGGTGTATTTGCTTTGCTTGCCAGGGGAATGCCTTTCAGTATTTCTGCGGGGATCGGTTTTATAGCATTGTTTGGAGTTGCGGTATTGAACGGAATTGTTTTGATCAGCACTTTCAACCAGCTGGAAAGAGACGGCATGAAAGACATCATGAAAAGGGTACTGGAAGGAACAAAGATCCGCTTACGCCCTGTGTTGATGACCGCTTCTGTGGCTGCTTTGGGATTTATTCCAATGGCACTGTCAACCGGGTCAGGGGCCGAGGTGCAAAAGCCTTTGGCGACCGTCGTTATTGGCGGATTGATCTCTGCCACCTTTTTAACCCTGGTCGTATTGCCCTGTTTATATATCATTTTCTCAAAAAAAAATAACCCCATCTTGAAACCCGTTATAACAGGGGCGGCAGGCATTTTACTGTTGCTGCTTCCTGGTAATCTTTTGGCGCAAATGCCCGTTCAAAAACGGGTCGGGATCGACGAAATAGTTGCAGCATCAAAAAATAACCTGCAGTTCGGGATAAATGCACAGCAGGTTAAAAAAGGAAAAGCACAGGTCAGCACTGCAGCAGCGATGCCTAAAACAGGGGTTTTTGCAGAGAATGAAGACCTGAGGCCCGGCGATCGTACAGGCATCTTAAAAATAGGGATATCGCAGGGTATGGATTGGCCGGGATTGTACAAGGCAAGGAACAACCTGTATAATGAACAGTTGAAATATTACCAGGCCAATGAATCTGTCATTGATGCAGATCTGAAAAGGGATCTGCGGGTTGTGTATTACCAGCTATGGTATTTGCAGGATAAACAGCAATTGTTTCAACGACTCGACAGTATTTACAGGTCATTAAGCGCAGCTGCCGTTTTGAAAGTTAAGACCGGCGACAGCAGGGGATTGGACAGCATCGCTGCCAATGCAAGGATGGCGGAATTACAGGCTTTGCTGCTGCAGATCGGAAATGATATCATTATTCAGCAGCAATCATTATCACAACTGCTCAACAGCACTGACCAGGTCTTGCCGCTGATGCGGCCACTGGAAAAATTGTCCATGCCGGTCATTTCGGGTGATTCTTTACATCCGTTACTGGCTTTGCAATCGCAAAATATACAAATTGCCAATGCCGGGGTTTCCGTTGTTAAAAATGAGAACAAACCTGATTTCTCCGGCCGGTTTTTCAGCCAGCGGTTGTGGGGGGCAAGCGATCCTTTCACAGGCTTTTCCGTTACCGCATCATTTCCTTTATTCGGTGCATCAGCTTATCGCAGCAAAGTAAGAACAGCTCAGGCTGAGGTTTTATTGCAACAAAGGCAGTTTGATTACGGTAAGCAGTTGTTCCATACAAAGCAACTGCAGATGCAGCAGGAAATGCAAAGGAATAACAGCCTTTTATCTTTTTATGAAAAAAGCGGTTTAAGGCAGGCCGATGAGATCATTAAAGCATCATCACTTGCATACAGGGCAGGGGAGATCAGTTTTGCCGAGTTGTCGCAATTCCTGGCACAGGCGATCGATATTCAGAAAAATTACCTGGAGGCGCTCAATTCGTATAACCAGTCAGTCATTCAGTATAATTACTTTATCAATCAATAAACCGCTTTTAATATGAATAACAGATCAATTATCATCATGGTATTTTTTGTAGCAGCAGGTTTCCTGCTTTCCTGTGGTGGAAATGAAAAGGCGGAACCAGTTGCTGCTGAAACAGCTGCAACCGGAACGGAACATGAAAGCCCCGATGAAGCAACACTTACTCAGGAACAACTTACAACCATTGGCATTGAATTCGGTAACATTGAGCAGAAGCAATTGACCGCTTCACTAAAAACCAATGGTGTGCTAAAGGTTCCAAACCAGAACAAAGCAGGCATTAATTCAGTTTATAGCGGGATCATTAAATCCCTGTTGGTACAGCCCGGCAACAATGTTTCAAAGGGACAAACAGTTGCCACGGTTGCCAATCCTGAATTCATACAGGTACAGGGCGATTACCTGGGCGTAAATTCAAGGATCGTTTTGGCCGAGCAGGAATACAACCGGCAAAAGGAACTGAATGCAGGTAATGCGGGCGCATTAAAAAACCTGCAGGCTGCAGAAGCGGAATTAAAAGGGCTGCGTACACGGCGTTCATCCCTGCAGCAGCAGATACAATTAATGGGTATCAATCCTGCTTCACTTGGAAATGGAAAGCTGGTCTCTGTTTTATCAGTCCGAAGTCCCATCAGCGGAGTGGTCAGTAATGTACCTGTAAAAATGGGCAGCTATGTGGATGTTACTACACTGATCGCCGAGGTGGTTGACAACAGCCGTCTGCATCTTGACCTTTTTGTATATGAAAAAGACCTGCCGAAATTAAAAAATAAACAAACGATCCATTTTACGGTAACCAATAACCCGGGAAAGGAATACGATGCTGAAATATTTTCTTTGGGTTCATCTTTTGAAAATGAGAGCAAAGCAGTTTCTGTTCATGCCATGGTAAAGGGCGATAAAACGGGTTTGATTGACGGCATGAATATCACAGCAAACATCAGCCTGGACAAAGCCACTTTGCCGGCGGTCCCTACAGAAGCGATCGTAAATTTCCAGGGGCAGGATTATATTTTTATTGTTGACAGTGTGGATTTGATAAAACAGGTTACCCATTTTAAAAGAATACCCGTTGTAAAAGGCACCAGTGATGTGGGTTACAGCGAAATTACTTTGTTGAAAGAAATTCCTGCCGGTGTTAAAGTAGTTACAAAGGGTTCGTTTTTTATACTGGCAAAACAAACCAATACAGAAGGACATAGTGATTAAATGAACATGATGAAAATACATACACACATGCCCGGATCATTAAAAACCTTTTACCGGGAAGAACTGGTGCAGGCAAAGAATGAATTTGCTAAAATGAATTTCCAGGCCAGCTGGCGGCATTTGGAGAGGGCCCATATCCTGGGCCAGCCATACCCGTTCGAACATACTGAAGTGCACTGGAAAATGTTGGTCTTTGGCATCAAAATAAAAAACGGCAAAGAAATTACCGGGCAGATACCGAGGTTATTGGTTGGCGGCGTAAAATCATTTGTTGGAAAAATTCCTGTTGGTAATACGGGTGGTGCAAATGTCCCGCCATTAAAACCCATGGAAATACCGGAAGACCTTCTTTTTATAATAAACCGCAATAAAAAACTATAGATCTTTCAATGCCGCAATGGTTGCGATCGGGTCAGCAGATTTGAACACGGTATTTCCTGCAACCAGCACATCGGCCCCGGCATCAATGATCGACTTTGCATTTTCCAGTGTTACGCCACCGTCAACTTCAATTTTTACCTGCAGGGAATGTTCATCGATCATTTCACGCAGCAGTTTTATTTTATGTAAAGTGTGAGGAATGAACGATTGCCCGCCAAAGCCCGGGTTTACACTCATCAGGCAAACCAGGTCAATATCTGCCAGTATATCTTTCAATGAATCAACCGGTGTATGCGGGTTTACAGCTACGCCGGCCAGCATGCCCAGGCTTTTTATCTGCTGGATATTGCGGTGCAAATGCGGGCAGGCCTCAATATGCACGGATAAAATATCAGCACCTGCTTTTTTAAAGGCTTCTGCATAATTGCCCGGATCTTCGATCATTAAGTGCACATCACAGACCTTTGTAGTTGCTTTTCTGAAAACTTCTACCAGCATTGGCCCGTAGCTGATATTGGGAACAAAACGGCCATCCATTACATCCAGGTGGTACCAGTCTGCATTGCTTTTGTTAAGCATCTTACATTCAGAATCCAGTTTCAAAAAATCAGCAGCTAATAAGGAAGGGGCGATGATGGGCATTGTTAACGTTTAATGGTTTAAAACGTTTAATAGTTTAAACGTTCTTTAGAGTCACAAAGTTAATTATATAGAATGGACTATAAAAATCTGGAAAATTGATCTTAATCTGTGCAAACCTTTAAACCATTAAACCCTTAAACGTTTTAATTTCTTTCCAGCCTGTTCAAAGCTTCTTTGGCTTCAGTATAATCCGGCGAATACATCAACGCGGTCCTGTATTCTTCCATGGCATCATTTGGTTTATTCTGTTTTTCCAGGCAGCGGCCGAGCCAGTAATAACCTTCATCAAAATTATTGCGGAGTGTTACGGCTTTATCCAGCACCGCAATGGCATCATCATATTTTCCCATTTCATATAGTGCTATTCCTTTTTCGCGGTAAGCAAACATATGCATATGATCCAATGACAGGGTTTTATCAAAAAAACCGATGGCCTGCAGGTATGCCCCGGTATAATTATAATAGAGTCCTTTTATAAAATAAGCTTCCTTTTCTGTTTCAGGCAGTTTTGAAAGGATCAAAGCATCAGCCATTTTTAGTGCTTCCCTGTTTTTCGTTTGGGCATACATGGATCCAAGCAGAATGATATAACGGGGTGCTGCATTTATTTTTAATGCAGTTTCAAACGAACGGATGGCACTGAGGGTGTCTTCATTTTCAAACTGCAGGGTTCCGATGATATCCCAGGCCCTCGCATTGGCGCTGTCTTTTTTTAATAATTCACGGGCAGTGCTGATGGCTTTATCGAGGTCATCATGCTCCCGGTAAAACTGGATCAGGTTTTCTTTTAATAAAAACGAATCCGGGAAAGCTGCAATGGAATCTGTTAATTCCTTTTCACGGGATGATCCCGGAACAGCTTCTTCAACTGCCTTTTTTTCCTGATCCTGGTTATTGCAGGCCATGATTGTTATCAGAAAGAACAGGCTACACAGTATTGATCTTATCATGCTGCAAAAATACAGGCTCTGGTGTTCAGGCAGATGACAATTTCCTGACAAATCAAATTTTAACATAAATTATCTTTGCCGCACTAAATTGAAGAAGTATGAAAAAAATGTTTTTTGCAACAGCCATTTTTGCGGCTGTAATGGTATTGGTTTCTTTTACAAACAACGGCATAAACACGGATCAGAAGGCCACCTTTAATGACACCATTCATTTTGAAGGTGAAAAACATTTTGCCAATGTACAGCAGCTTACTTTTGGCGGCGATAATGCAGAAGCGTATTTCAGTTTCGATGGAAAGTATATCGTTTATCAGAAAACAAATCCCAAAGAGGGTATTCTTTGCGACCAGATCTGGATGGGAAAAGTACCAGGCCCCGGAGAAAAATTTGAGCCCAAACTGGTCAGTACCGGAACCGGCAGAATGAATAGATTACGCCCCTCGATCCGCCCGAA
>CAZBIK010000207.1:0-6778 GCA_964491955.1 uncultured Ferruginibacter sp. | reverse complement strand
ACTGGAAACGGAATTTACCATTCCCGTCTACCCTGGCATCGGCAATAAACAACATGGGTAAGGTATAGGCAATACCTGCCACGATCGTTTTGCGGCTGTTCCTGTTGCTGGTTTGGCCGAACCAGTTTTTTTCTTCACTGCCAAAAATATTCTTTGGCCCGCCCTCTTTTTTATAATGATAATCAAAACCTATATAAGGAAACAGCCATTGATTCCTTCCCAGATATCTTCCGACCATGGTCTCGCTCTCAAAACCGTGCATATCATGATAACCCAGGTGCCACATGGTGCTGAGTTTCCAGCGGGTTTGTGCAAACATGGCTTCGCCATCACTGCCATTGCTCTGCAAACCGATGTTTGCCATGAAATGCATCATACGGTCATCTGCATTTAATTTTCGCTTTGCCAGTTTTGGATCAGGTATTTCAGGATTGGCCGGTGAATTTTCATAACTGAATATCCTGCCCATACCACTCATCATGTGGTACAGGATATGACAATGAAAGAACCAGTCGCCGCTTGTATTGGCAGCAAATTCAATGGTATCTGTTTCCATGGGCATCAGGTCCAGCACATTTTTCAACGGGGCGTATTCACCTTGCCCGTTAAGTACCCTGAAATCATGCCCGTGCAAATGCATGGGATGGCGCATCATGGAATTATTGTATAAAATGATCCTTACATTTTCTCCTTTTTTAATTAATATCCTGTCACTTTCCGAAATGGTTTTATTGTCGAGTGTCCACACATAGCGGTTCATATTTCCGGTAAGATCAAATTTTAATTCCTTTAAAGGACCGGGGGGCAATGTTGTTTTACCGGGTGAACGCAGCATGGCATAATTAAGTGTAACAATATCAGTTTTTTCAGATCCCATATCCATGCCCGGCATATTATGGTTGGCATGATCATCCTGCTTTGGTTCATCACTTGCTTTTTCATAACCCGTTACTTCAGGATACATCACACTGTTCATATCCATCGTTTGATTACTCATCTTCATCCCCATTGGCATTAAATTCCCGTTCATATCCATCATGGAGTTCATCATCTTCATACCGGCAAAGTATTTGAGACGGGGTAATTTTTGTGCATGCATCTTCATGCCGCTGCCAAGCCATAACGAAGCAGACCTGGTTCTGTCTTCTGCCGTAACTAAAAATTCGTAACTCATATTTTCCGGTACGGTAACGATCACATCGTATGTTTCAGACACTGCAATGATCAGCCTGTCTACCTCAACAGGTACCACATCATTGCCATCATTTGCAACAATTGTTATCTTTCCACCTGCGTAAGTAAGCCAGAAATAAGTAGAAGCCCCGCCGTTTGATATGCGTAACCTTACTTTATCCCCGGCCTTAAACTGCGGTTGTTCATTTTGCGCCTTACCGTTAATTAAAAACCGTTCGTAATACACATCGCTTACATCCATGGCATTCATACGCTTCCATTCATTGGTGAGCTTTGTTTTAAAATGCCCTGCCCGTATGGCTTCTGCATAACTTTGTGTACTTCCTTTCTTAATGGCAAACCAATCCGTTGCATTGTGCAGGCTGCGGTCAACTTCATTCGGGTTCATATCTGTCCACTCACTTAAAACAACGGGCAGGGTTGCAATATCCGGTTCATCCCTTTTATTCAGGATCAACGCACCATACATGCCGATCTGTTCCTGCAAACCACTGTGACTGTGATACCAATATGTACCATTCTGTATTATTGGGAATTTATAAACATGGGTTGCACCTGGCTTTATGGGCATCTGTGTCAGATAAGGCACACCGTCAAATTGATTTGGTAAAAACAGCCCATGCCAGTGCAGGGATGTGGATTCATTCAATTGATTGTGCACATGAATTTCTGCCGTATCCCCTTCAGTAAATGTTAATGTGGGCATCGGGATCTGCCCGTTTACTGCAATGGCCCGTTTGGATCTACCTGTAAAATTCACCAGGGTATCTTTTATATACAGATCGTACCTGACTGTTCGTGGAGGCGTATTGTTGACAATGGTCTTTTGGGTAAGTTTTACCGTGTCTGCTTCAGGTATATTCATGTTGCCCATGTCTGCTTTTTTTTCTCTGGCAGTATCATTGGTCATTTCCATTATTGTCTCTTCTGCTTTTTTGGATGGGGCAGGCAAAACTTTTGGTTTTACTGTGGTTTTTGGTATTGGTTTCTCAACAGGTTTTTTAATTACCGGCTTTGCTGTTGCCTTGGGTTTTTCTTTAACCAATGGCATACCGCATTTTGGACAATTGCCTGGCTTGGCAGCATGAATCTCCGGATGCATGGGGCAGGTATATGTTACAGGCTGCTGCTGTCTTGTATTTTCCTTTTCATGCATAGCCCTGTCATGCACCTCTCCGGCCAATGTGCAGGAATAAACCGTGAACCCGATTACCAGTAATATTAATTTTTTCATTGTTGATCCTTTTATTTTTTTATGGATAACATGGCTGCATTTATGGCTACCACTATTGTACTTACCGTCATTAATACAGCACCGGCAGCAGGGCTTAACAGGATCCCCGCGTTATATAAAACCCCGGCAGCCAAAGGCAAAGCCACTACATTATAACCGGTTGCCCAAATTAAATTCTGAACCATTTTACGGTAAGTGGCTTTACCAAACAGGACCAGGTTCACAATGTCTTTTGGATTGCTGTTGACCAGGATGATACCGGCGGTTTCTGCAGCAATATCACTGCCACTGCCCACTGCAATGCCAATATCCGCCTGTGCCAGTGCAGGGGCATCGTTTACACCATCACCTGCCATGGCCACAAATTCACCCTGTCTTTGCAGTTCTTTTATCTTTTCTAATTTTTGATGTGGCAAAACTTCAGCTATATAATTATTCATACCAAGTTTTTCAGCAACAGCTTTGGCCACTTTACTGTTATCGCCGGTAAGTAATACTGATTTGATATTGTTCTGTTTCAGGGTTTTTATTGCATCAGCCGATTCCGGCCGTATCTCATCAGATAAAGCAATATAGCCTGCCAGTTCTTTATTCACAATTACAAAGACAACTGTTTCCGTATCATTGGTTGTAAAGCCATCAGGAATAGCTATTTTATTTTCTTTTAAATAACCTGGACTAACCACCATTATATTTTTTCCTTCTGCCGTTGCTTCTATTCCTTTACCGGTTATGGCTTTAAAGTTTTCTGTTTCCGGTATAATTATTTTCAGGTCTTTTGCTTTTTGCAGGATACCGGTTGCAATAGGATGTTCCGATTTTTGTTCTAATCCGGCAGCTAAGCGAATGATCTCATTTTCAGAAACACCGTTTTGGATAGAAACAATCTTTGAAACGTCAAATTTGCCTACTGTCAATGTTCCTGTTTTATCAAAAACAATGGTGGTTATTTTTCTTGCATTTTCAAAGGCTGTCCTGTTTTTAATAAGTAACCCGTTTTTTGCAGATAAGGCAGTTGATTTTGCAACAACCAACGGCACTGCCAAACCCAAAGCATGAGGACAACAGATAACGATCACTGTTACCATTCTTTCCATGGCAAAAGCCATTGTTTGCCCGGTTAAATACCAATATAAAAATGTACCAATGCCAGCAACAATGGCAATAACGGTCAACCATTTTGCGGCCTTATCGGCAAGTAATTGTGTTTTTGATCTTGATTTCTGGGCATCCTCCACCAGTTTTATTACCTGGGAGAGGTATGAATCTTTTGCAGCATGAGATATCGTAACTTTAATGGCCCCGTTTCCATTGATAGCCCCAGCAATTACTTTATCTCCAGCTACCTTTTTTACCGGTTTAGATTCCCCGATCAGCATGGATTCATTCAAATAAGTTTCGCCGTCAAGTATGATACCATCTGCTGCCACTTTTTCGCCGGGCTTCACCAGTATAATATCTTTAGCTTTCAATGTCTCTGTTTTTACATCATGGATCATACCGGGCATTACCATATGTGCTTCCGAGGGCATCAGCTGTACCAATAATTCCAATTCCCGTGATGCTCCTGCAACTGATTTCATTTCAATCCAGTGGCCAAGTAACATGATGAGGATAAGGGTTGCCAGTTCCCAGAAAAAATCCATACCCGGCAAACCAAATACAATGGCAACACTGTATATGTAAGCAACCGTTATAGCAAAGCCGATCAAAAACATCATGCCGGGTGCCTTTGCTTTTGCTTCATCAACCAGGCCCTTTAAAAATGGCCATCCGCCATAAAAGAAAACAACAGATGACAATGCAAACAAAATATATTTTGACCCAGGGAAACTGATGTGAAGATTTAGCCAATGTTGAATCATTTCTGAAAGCAGCATAATGGGAATGGTTAAAACCATTACCACATAGAACCGCTTTTTAAAATCGGAGATCATCATGGCATGATGATCATGGCCTGCATGGCCCATCGGCGGATTGTCTCCGTGATGCATGGCACTCATATCATGTCCTGTATGTTTATTATTACGGGTGTTGTGTTGATGTTCCATAATGATTAATAATTATTTTTTTAAATTAGGATCAGTAACATGACCCCGCTCATGATGATCATTAAAGCATCTTCTATGACCGTTACCGTGCTCATGGGTAAATTAAATACATCACCCAGGCAGGCACATTTTATTTTACGCTTATTTAAAACTGTTTGCAATACGCCCGTGATACTCACCGTCATCACCAGCAAGGTAACTGCATTGGTAAGCAAAGGATAAAAACCGGTAAGAAAAGCAAGTCCCAGTGCCAGTTCTGTAAAAGCATACACATAACCCCATCCATTCCATTTCCTGGCCACAATATCATACATGGCATAAGATTCTGCAAAGCCTTCCAGGTTCAATAATTTAAAAAACGAGAACACGATAAAAAACCCGGCCATGAAATGTTTCATCCATTGCATCCAGGAAAAATCGCCACCGTACCATTCAGCCAATAATGTAATTCCGGTTATATAAGCAAAGATCAGCAGGATGGGCTTATAGGTTTGAAACCATGTTTTTGTTTCTTCGGTTTCAAAAACAGTAGTAATGCTTTGCTGATGGTTATTCTTTTCAGTTAACCGGTATTCCGGATGATCTTTTAAAGCTGCATGCAAAACACCTGTTGGAATATGTTCCTCCATTTCGATGGTAGCTTCACCTTTTGCCAGGTCGATGCTTACCTGTTTAACAGATTTAACTTTTGACAAAAGGCCGTGCACCCGGGCCTGGCAGCTGCTGCATGTCATTCCGCTGATGTTATACGTATGTGTCATAATAAAAACTTTATAACACAAAGGTCATTTACCAGGGAGCGAAATCCGTTACAGAATTATGGAAATGATTTATAGTTAATTGTTTTGCACGCCATCCAACGGGTGCCGGTGGCCATGGCCCGGTTTTTTAAAATGGCTGGGGGTAAGGCCGGTAACCTTTTTAAACTGCGCCGAAAGATGTGCCACACTGCTGTATCCCAACCTCCAGGAAATTTCGCTGAGGTTCAGTTCGGCATATACCAGCCATTCTTTTACTTTTTCAATTTTCTGTAAAATGAAAAACTGCTCAATGGTAATTCCTTCCACCTCCGAAAATAAACGGGATATATAACTGTACTCCTTGTTCAGTGCTTTGCTTAAAGCGGCACTGATGCTGAAATGTTCTTCCAGGTCGCCCGACTGAACCTTTTCAATAAGCAGGTTCTTGATCTTTTCTATCTGCTGTTTTTTTTGATCATCCAGTAACTCAAACCCCAATTCATGTAACCGGTCATTCAACTGCATTAATTGTTTTTCTGATGGGGTCTTATTCAATTCCACTTCACCCAGGTTAACAATAGCCGGTTGCAGTTTCAGTTTTTGCAGCTCCTGTTTAACCACCATTATACAGCGGTTGCAAACCATATTCTTTATATAGAGTTTCATCAGGATCCTAATTTACGGCGGGAATAATTGTTTTCAAATATTCCCCTGAATAAAAAATCCTTTGGCGATTTGCCAAAGGACTTTTATGTTGTGTGGCCTCGCCAGAAACTATGGCTTTGGCTATATCTAGGAGTTAAAACAGCAGAATTATACTTGATTAATACAATTTTGCCTTTAATAGTTCTAGTTCGATATTCTTTATTGTTTAGGACGTTTCTTCTTTTTTTCTTCTAATATATTAATTACTTCTTTAGTGAATTCAAAATCTATTTCCTTTAATTTTTTACTGTTTTTTATTTCCTCTATTGATGCATTCAGACCTGGGCCGGAAAATACTTCAACAAAATTCTCTCTATTAGGTTTTAATTCAACTGGATTATAGTAAACTGTTGGTTTAGGAAGATTAATAAACTCGTCGATGTCAATTTCAAAATAGTTAATGTTTTTTATCATCCATATAATATAGCTTGGGTCATAATGATAAATTTCAGAAAGCCTATGTCCTTCGTGCTTGCCAAAATCCATAACAAAATCTGTTTTATACATCATAATCGTGATTTTGGGATTTCTAGGAATTCTTGGAAATTCTAAGAGTTTCTTGAAATCCTAGGAGTTTTTAGGAATTCTAGAAATTCTTGGAAGCCTAGGATTTCTCGGGAATCTAGAATTTTTCTTGAAATTCTAATTAATTTTTAGGAATATTGAATCATTAACTATATGATAATCAGTTATTTATTACCCAATTTATAAATATTTTCTAATAATTTTTCTAATAATTTCTAATAATTCTAATAATCTTAGATTCAAAATTCGAGAAAATCCTAATAATGATTTTTTTGAAAAAATCTCATGTTTTTTATTATGTTAAAGTTTTAATATGTACAATTTTAAAG
>CAZBIK010000206.1:0-6781 GCA_964491955.1 uncultured Ferruginibacter sp. | reverse complement strand
GCCCGGTGATCTGGGGCGAGCCCGGCACCAACGGCCAGCACGCCTTCTACCAGCTCATCCACCAGGGCACACAAATGATCCCCTGCGATTTCATTGCGCCCGCCATCAGCCACAATGCAACCGGCGACCATCATCAAAAATTGTTGAGCAATTTTTTTGCCCAAACGGAAGCCTTAATGAACGGTTGCAGCCATGCGGATCCATACAGGGTATTTACCGGTAACCGCCCAACCAACTCAATATTGTTAAAACAACTCACCCCATTTACATTAGGGCAACTGATCGCTTTATATGAGCACAAGATCTTTGTGCAGGGTGTGATCTGGAATATCTACAGCTTTGATCAGTGGGGTGTGGAATTGGGTAAGATACTGGCGAATAAGATCCTGCCGGAACTGGAAAAGGATGAAGAGATCAGCAGCCATGACAGCTCAACCAATGGCCTGATCAATTTGTATAAAAAACTTCGTTAGTTCCGTTTTTGTTATAGTCAGGATATCAGAACCCGGATGCTGCCAGCGGCCTGTATCTCCTGGCACCAAAGTTTAGCAAATTAAAAATTCGATCAGGTTTTTCCGGAGATCATACTTTACAGGGAATTCATTTACTTTTCATTCCTTTAATACCTTGGCATCGACTCTAATTTTTTTTCATTATCCAGTTTAAATGAACAGGTTTTGTTTTTTGCCCTGCTTTTTATAACGATATTTTTACAACCCGTTTCCGGCATTTCTTTACCGGCAGCGGGATGCAGGTCAATTCTCCACAAACGGTTGGCATTTTTTGCAGTTATTTTAAATGGGGCGTTGTTTTCAGGGTTATCGCCGGGTATTACCGACTTGCCGATAACGGGACTGAGCGTGGCATTTAGTGCAACATTATTATAAAGCACGGTATCCAGTTCCGGCCTGCCTTTTCCGCAGTATTCTATATAAATGAACCTGGCAATTTCAGCTTTGGGCGGAATTGGATTTCCGTTCTCATCGGTCATTTGCATACCGGGTGTTGAAACCGTATAAAAAGCATAGGCCTTTTTGATGGCACATTTGGTTTGTGCATCCAGGTTAAATACAAATGCAGCCATGAACAGTATCGTAAACAGTGATCTCATCCTGATACAATTTAAAGCTTTTCGCGGTTTAGCGGTCAAAAAAAATCCTCCCGGAAACGGGAGGATCTGTTGCAATTAGTTTTGGTGTGTGGCGTTTACCACTTTTCTACGATCTCTGTACTTCCGTTATCTACGGGCCTGTTATCATCTTCATCAGGACTTTCTGTTTTTTCAACCGGTGCTTCCACAACCGGATTTTCTGGTGCCGGTGTTTCTGATACCAGGGTCTCAGCCACGATTGTTTCAGCTGCAGGTGTTCCGGCATTTGACTGCTGGTAAGCCTGTCCCTCTTCGCCCTCATAGGGTGTATCATGGTTGAAAGCATCAAAATCAAAGTCGGGCATTAATTCTGTTTTTACATAGTCAACGGCTTCACCCAATCCCTTGATAAATTTATTGAAATCTTCTTTATACAGGAAGATCTTATGCCTGTCGTACCCTTCTGAATCAAATCGTTTACGGCTTTCCGTAATCGTTAAATAATAATCATTGCCACGGGTTTCCCTTACATCAAAAAAGTAAGTCCTTCGTTTGCCGGCCCGGATGCGTTTGCTGTAAACGCTGTCCATTTTCTTTTCATTATTGTCGTACGCCACTGTTTAATTTTTAAAGATTATTAATGTTCACCCAAAAAAGGCAAGGCAAAGATAAAATTGTTTTCCATTCTACAAAATATAAGGCTGATTATTTGTATCTCAATGCATTAGACCAATCAGCATTCATCAAAAATGCGGTAATTGATTAGGGTTCCCTGTCCTGCTCCTGCTGCCGGTTATACATTTCGGCATAATACCCGTTCAAAAGCATCAGTTCCTGGTGTTTGCCCTGTTCCACAATTTTGCCGTTGTCCAGTACTATGATCTTGTCGAAACTGAACAAAGAAAAAATCCGGTGTGTGATGATGATGGCTGTTTTGCCTGCCAGGAACTCATATAAATTTCCAATGATCTCTTTTTCTGTACGGGCGTCTACGGCACTCAGGCAATCGTCAAAAATTACAATTTTGGGTTCTTTGATCAATGCACGGGCAATGGAGATCCGCTGCTTTTGCCCGCCACTCAGGGTTACGCCGCGTTCACCGATCATGGTATCATACCCATTTTGAAATTTTTCTATTTCATGGTGTATGCCGGCCCGTTTGGCAGCTTTGGTTACGGCTTCATCACTGGCATCATCCAGTCCAAACCTGATATTGTTCCGTACAGTATCACTGAATAAAAAATTATCCTGCGGCACATAACTGATCTGCAGACGGAGCGAATGAATATCCATTTTATTGACCGGGATACCGTCGAATGAGATCATGCCCTGCTGCGGTTCATACATGTGCAGGAGCAACTGGGCAATGGTTGATTTACCGGAACCGGTTCTGCCGACTACGGCAATTTTTTCTCCCTGGTTTATCTGTAATGAAAAATTCTTTAAAGCATGGATACCCGTATGCGGGTAAGTGAAATCAACCTGGCTTATGGTTATATTTCCTTCCAGCCCGGTTTGAACCGGGGTTGCTTCATTTTTAACGGATGGCGTGGTATGTAAAAACTCATTGATCCTTCTTTGGGAGGTAACTGCACGTTGTGTCATGCTGGCTGTCCAGCCAATGGCACTTACCGGGAAAGTGAGCATCTGGATATACATCACAAATTCAGCGATACGGCCAACACTGGCTCCTTCCACCCTGTTGATCACGTCGAGGCTGCCGACCATGATGGTGATGAGGGTACTTAACCCGATCAGCAATGCCATGCTGGGGAAATAAATGGCCTCTGTTTTTGCAAGGCTCAGTGCATTGCTGCGGTAAGCTTCACTGTTTTTTTTGAAAAACCCCATCATGGCTTTTTCCTGTACAAATGATTTGATGACCCGGATCCCCGAAAAGGATTCCTGGGCGTTGGTTGTGAGGTCGCTCAGCAAAGACTGTATGCGTTCACTTTTTTTATTGATGATGGTATTCACCAGGTATATGGTGATCGCCAGTACGGGTAATGGCGCCAGGGCAACCAGGGTCAGTTTGGGACTTGCCTTAAACATGAAGAATATGCTGAAACCCAATACTGCTGCCAGGTTTATGAAATACATGATGGCCGGGCCCGTGTACATCCGCACCTTGCTCACATCGTCAGCAATGCGGTTCATCAGGTCGCCGGTACTGTGAGTTTTATAAAAATTGGTATCAAGTTGCTGGTAATGTGTGTATATTTCATTTTTCTGGTCGTACTCAATATGCCGGCTCATAACAATAATTGTTTGCCGCATCAGGAACATAAAAAAACCGCTGATGATGGCTATGACAAATAAAGTAATTCCGGCATACAGGATCTTGCGGGAAGGATTGACTTCAAAAACGGCGATCACTTCGCGGACAGCTATGTCATAATTCTTCTCAGTTCTTTTTATACCGGCATCATTGCCGCCGGGTGACTGTATAGATTGAACAACGGTATTGACCACGTACCCGGTAAGTTGTGGTGCCAGGATGCGGAAATAATTGGTGAGCACAACAAAAATGAACCCCAGCATAAAATGCCAGCGGTATTTCCAGAAATATTTATTGAGGGTGGAAAGTTGTTTCATGACCGGTGCAAAGGTAAAATAAAACCCGGCGATACGAACGCCGGGTTATTTGAAAATACTTTTCAACCTTATTTTTTCTTCAACACCACTTTAGCCTGGCTTAATTTATAGGCAGGCTCTAAAAAGGCGATATAGTTTGGCCATGCCTCCTTTTTATCAAAAGTGTTTTTGTAGACTTTTTTAGTGGATATGACCAGTTTATTTTCTGCTATGGCTGCCGTACTGATAAATGTACCGCTGCTATTATCAATATTCATATTCAGATCCTGGAGGCCGTCAACAGAATAACCCTCAGGTATCATTACCGTTATGATGTTATCAATAGTAACTGCAGAAGGTATATAGATATCCGTTTGCCGTTCTTTCATTTCATGGGGTTCAAGCTTTAACTGGCCGCCCATTAATTTACCAACTTCAAAAATGTAATTTTTCCCGGCCTTGCTGATCAGTTTTTTTAAACTGAATTTTTCTTTAAACTGAAGCATGGCGCTATCGCCATCACGGCCGGTCTGTAACAATTCAAAGTCGGAGTAGGTATCCACATCCACTTCATCTTTCAGTATTTTTTCAAACAGCGTTTTGCGTTCTTTTACCTGTTCATCCTTTTCTGGATATTCATATTTATTATTTACAGGAGTTACGGGTTCATTTTTTTTGCTTTTGGTCAAAGGCTCGGCATAATATTTCTGGAAATCGGTGTTCAGGTATTCCCTGTCCAGGTTGGCTTTACCGATCAGGTCCGATTTCTGGGTACCGGTATATGAACTTTTTCTTTCCACGCTGATCAGTTCCATGCCATCCGTAAAGTTTACGGTATATTCTTCCCTTGAAAGGTTTGCCGCTGCCGGTGTTGATGGAGCAGTTGCCTTATAATAGCTATCCGGCTCATCAAACCTGATGGATAGCCCCTCTGCATTTTGAAGGTAGCTGTAAGGCGTTCCAAAAGCATCAAAATTATTAAACGCTTCGAGGTAATGGATCCTGTCTTTAAGTTTTACACGCATTACAAAATCAAGTTCTTCCATAAATACCGCATCACGCCAGCTGCCGAGTTTCCTGGGAACATAAACAAACAGTTCCGATTCGATACCCTGTGCTTTTAAAGCAGCACGGAATGCCGTGGAAAATGTTACGGCATTTATGCGTACTTCATCTTCCTTTTCTTCTTTTTTAATCATTTTGGATTCGGCATTCAATATTTTTTTATACAATTTTTTCCCGGTAAAATATTTTTCAAGTTCTGAGTGTACCGGGCCTTTGTAATACATTTCCAGGAAAACCTTCCGTAGGCAGTAATAACTTTCTTTAACTATGTCGGCATCTGTTTTTAAAATGCCATCTGATTTCTTTTTGGTGATGTATTGAGTTGTATAGGCTACCAGCGAAGTGACAACATTGGTATTGTATAATGCTGCGCCTACATATCTTTTATATACTGTTTCAATATCCAGGCCTGAGCGGTCAACGGTTGCTTCACCCAGGCTCCTGTCGCCCGGTTCAAAATCTAAAAAAACCACCCTGAATTTTACACTGGGCGTACTTCTCAATGCATAACTCCAGCGTTCATCAATTGTTTTTTCACGGTCCTTGTCCAGGAAATAATAGCTCAGGTAAGATTCCCTGTCACCATACACCGATGCTTTGGAATCAAATTTAAGGTTGGGAGCACCATTGAAACTGCGGTATTTCACTTTCATCCCATTGGCCATGGTAAAGCGGTACTGCTGGTACATGGTTGGGTAATTATTTGACAGTGAAAAAATAAAGGGTGTAAAATTGATCCCTTCCGTTTTCATATCCCAGTCAAGTGTTGAGTTGATGGTATAATCAATAATATCACCCACTTCCAGGTCGGGAATGGCAATTTTCCATGATTTAACCTGGAGCTTAAAATAAATCGGTTTGTAAATATCGGGGATATCCTGTTCCTCTTCAATGGCGCTTGTCATATCAATCCCGATCGTTTTTCCATCACCCTTAATTACTGTATAATCTGCTTTGCCGTCTGTACCGATCGTTACATAATAGAAGGTTGAAAATTTTTCAACGGCATTCTTATCCTGCAATTTGATCCGTTTGTGAACAAATTCTTTAATATTGACCCCGGAGATGCCCTTACCGCGTAATGACTGGCGTTTAAATAAATATTCTTCTTTCATGCCGATAATAACGGCACTTTCATTTTTCCATTTATCGGGTACAGCCGTAACTTTAAACTCATCCTCAATTTTTTCACCAATAGAGGGCGTTTGAGCAACTACAATGGATGGTAACAAGGCTGTTAGCAAAATGACCAGGTATTTACAGCACATTTTATTCATGTTGATTTTTATTTGATTAATACCACCTGGTCGTTATAAAATTTATTGATCTCAGCAATAAAAACGTTCCATGCGGGGAAATCTGCTTTTTTTAAAATGGGTTTGTTGATGATGATCGTTTTATTGTACACGATACTCTTTCCTTTATTTACATAGGCGCCTTCAAAAGACCAGGCTGTTGTATTTTTTTTGAATGATGTTGGCAGGTAATCGACCTTATAACCTTCTGGAATGGTTAATTCGGTTTGCGTAGACAGGTAATATTTTTGATTGAACTCGTAATCATTTTTCCTGTCAGCCTCCATTTCCATACTGCTGAAATCCTTTTCCCAGTCCATCACCACATACAGTTCATTGCCGGTTTTGGTAACCTGGTTATGTGCCTTAAAATCAAATTTTAACTGCAGTGGTTTTTGCCGGTCATTAAAATCTGAATTGCTGATGTTTGAAACATCAATATTAGCATTACCGCTTCGGGCAAAATCTGACAGGCTTCTGGCTTTTTTGTCATTTTTAATGGCTGCATATACACTCTGAACAGAAATTTTTGATTCGCCGTTGTACTCCATAACTGCACTGCCGCTCAGTTGGTTATCGTTAATGTTTACTTTATGTACCAGATTAACCTTGTTTCTTTCTGCTGTAAATTCAGGTATTTTATCAATCACGTGATTCTGCCCGTCTTCGATCAGCACCTGTTTACCCTGTATGCTTTGTTCATAATCATTCAGGGCAATATATTCTTCAGTTCCATCAAGGAAATACCGTTTACCGT
>CAZBIK010000205.1:0-6789 GCA_964491955.1 uncultured Ferruginibacter sp. | reverse complement strand
TTTTGACGGCACTACCTGGAACCTTATATCTGATACCGTACCTGCTGATGCACAATCTTACAACTGGGTTGTGCCGGCAACCATCAGCAATGGTTACCTGTTAAGGGTCAGCAGGAATGCTTCGGCATATACCGACCAGAGTGATTTTGATTTCAGTGTGATCGGGCAGCCTGTTGTTGCGGCTACAGTTCCCTGTGAGGGATATGTACAGCTCGACTGGCCTGCAGTTACCGGCGCAACCAATTATGATATCTGGCAGCTGAAAGCTGATACCATGGCCATTATCGGCAATACAACGAATCTTACTTATTTAATACCGGGCTTAAACAACACAACAACCTATTGGTTTGGTGTAAGCGCAAACAATGCAACAGTTAATGGCAGGAGATCGGTCTCCAGGCAGGTTATCCCTGCTACCGGCACCTGTTCCTTACCGGTATTTGACAACAACATGAAGGCAGTAACTGTCAATGCACCTGCAACAGGGCGGCAGTTCACATCATCCGCATTGACAGCAACCCAGCAAATAAGATTTACTGTAAAAAACCTGGATAATACAGCCACATCGGGTAGTTACGACCTGTATTACAAAATAAATAATGACCCTGCAGTGATGGAATCATCATCAATCGTTATTGCAGCTATGGGAACCAGCCAATTTACTTTTTCCACAACAGCCGATCTATCGGCACCAGGTATTTATCAAATAAAAGCATGGGTTAAAAGAACCGGCGATGCACAGGTTTTGGATGACACTACGATGGTTACCATCAAACACCTGGCAAATCCTTTGCTGACACTTCCGGTGATTGATGATTTTGAAAATGCATTGTCAAAAGATTATGTGGTAAATACCATTGGTCTCGACAGTATTGACCGGGTTGACTTTAAAGCAAACTCAGTAAGGGGGCGTGCCAGGACATTTGTAAATACCGGATTTTCACACAGCGGTACAAAAGCCATTACCCTGGACCAGTTCCCGGTTGGCGCTTTAAATACCGACAGCCTCCTGATGACCTATAACCTGGGCAATTATACAGGCGGGCAGCAATTGAGGATGGATTTTTATTATAAAAATCATGGTAATGAAAATCATCCAAACAATAAGGTCTGGATCCGGGGAAGCGATAACAGTCCATGGGTTTTAGCATACGACCTGGTTGCCAACCAGGCATCACTGGGAGATTATAAGCATGGCATCATCAATATAAATGACGTGCTGGATACCGTAGTGCCGGCGCAACCCCTCAGCAGCAGTTTCCAGGTAAAATTTGCCCACCAGGGTTTTACATCTGCCAATTTACCTGACCCGGTTGTTGACCAGGATGATGGCTATACTTTTGATGATGTGGGGATCCGGGAAGTGGTGAATGATATCGCCATAAACCGTATTGTATCACCAGCTGTTACCGGATGTGGTATTGCCGGTAACAATACTGTTTCAGTGGAAATAAAAAATTACAGCAGCACTACCTTTATCAATGTGCCGGTTTATTACAATGTAAATGGCGGCGGCAATGTTATGGAGACCATTGCGGCTTTGCCACCGGGCATAACGATACACAATTTTGCCGCACCTGTAAACCTGCTGGTTAATACTGATTACAATTTTAATTTCTGGGTGAATGAACCTACGGATACGTATAACAGCAATGACAGTATACTGAATTATAATTTCAGGGTAAGCCCGGTCATCAGTACGTATCCCTACCTGCAGGGATTTGAAAGCGATGCAGGAAGCTGGTATAGCAAAGGGCAAAACAGCAGCTGGCAATGGGGTACGCCGGCCAAAACCATTATCAATAAAGCGGCCAATGGCACCAGGGCCTGGGTTACCGGCTTAACCGGGAATTACAATAACAATGAACTATCTTATTTGTATTCACCCTGTTTTAATTTAAGCGGTTTAACACAACCGGTTTTATCATTCAGCCATATTTTCAGGCTGGAAGATGCAACTCCTGCCGATTATACCTGGGTTGAATATTCAACCAACGGCGGTGTTACATGGACCAGGCTTGGTGTTAATAACCAGCCCGGCAGTACCAACTGGTACAACGATCCTACCGGTAAGCACCAGTGGAGGACTTCTTTAAGAACATGGCACGTGGCCAGTATTAACATACCGACAACGGGCAGTAATGTGCGTTTCCGTTTTGTGATGTCGGGCGACCAGGGCTTTAATATGGAAGGTGTGGGCATTGATGATATACATATTTTTGATAAGGCGCTTATTTATGCAGGTACACCCGTTACCGGTATAACCCAAACCGTTAGTGGCAGTAACTGGGTCCATTTTAATTCAGGTGCAACCAGGGTGGTATCCATCAATGCAAACGGTGATGACCTGGGAAGTACCACAGTGGATGTTTACCCGTACACCGGGCCTGTGCGGGTGGATTATAACCAGTATTACCTGAACAGGAATATCGTTATCAGGCCGGCAAACCAGCCCGGTACCGACATCAGTGTGCGTTTTTATTTTACCGATGCCGAAGCAAAAAGTTTACTCGCTGCAAATAGCTGCGGTATTTGTACCGTTACCAGGGATCCTTATGAACTGGGCGTAACAAAATTCAGTGGTACTGCAATTCAGGAAAACGGTACACTGGTTGACAATGACGGAGGATTTCATACTTTTATCCTGCCCGCCAATACGGAGATCATTCCTTATGATAATGGATATTACGCCGAGTTCCCGGTTAACAGTTTCAGTGAGTTCTGGCTGAACAACGGAGGACCGGGCGGCATACATCCGTTACCGGTCAACCTGTTACATTTTGAAGCCATCAAGCAGGCTAAAAAAGTTTTATTGCAATGGGCCACAGCAAATGAGCTGAATGCAGATAAATACCTGGTGGAAAGAAGTACTGATGGCATTTATTATACAGTGATCGGATCAGTTACAGCTTTGAACAGCAGCCAGGAGAATAAGTACAGTTTTGTGGACCTTCAGCCTGCAGCCGGTTTGAATTATTACCGGTTAAAAATGCAGGACAGGGATGCCACATTCCGTTATTCACCGGTAAGAAGGATCAATTTCAACAATCCCGGTGATGATATTGCGGTATATCCAAACCCGGTAGTGGATGGCAAATTGTTTATTGCATCTTCTGCCCCTGCAGAAAGGGCGTTGATGTTTGATGCTGCCGGCAGGAATATAAAATCATTCAGATTGAATGGCAGTTATAACATGCTTGATGTAAGCAGCATTGCAAAAGGAACATACCAGCTTAAAATATTTACAGCAAACTCGTTTTACACACTGCGGATAATAATCCAGTAAATGCTGCAGCTGCATACACTGCGACTGTAAATTCCTTTTTACGGAAGCGTTTTTATTTTATTTCTTTGTACCTTACCGCAAACATGAACAATGGCATTATTACCGTGGCGAACCGGAAAAATCATACGCATTGAAGATGAAACAACAACCACCAGGAGATTCTGGATCGAAGTACCTGAATTGACCTCCTTTGATTTTATTCCCGGGCAGTTTGTAACCCTCGACCTCCCCATTCATGAAAAAGCAAACAAGCGCTGGCGCAGTTATTCCATTGCCTCCTGGCCCGATGGTACCAATGTATTTGAACTGATCATTGTACTGGATAAGAAAGGTGCCGGAACCAATTATATTTTTCATGAAGTGAAAGTTGGTTCAGCAATTACTTTCCGCGGGGCACAGGGTGTATTTACATTAAAAGAGCCGCTGGACAGGGAATTGTTCCTGATATGCACAGGTACAGGTATTGCACCATTCCGGAGCATGGTGCATCATATTAAAAACCGGAACATTCCGCATAAAAACATTACCCTTGTTTTTGGGAGCCGCACAAAGGACACGATCCTGTATTTTGAAGAGATGAAAAAACTGGATGAAACGCTTACCGGCTTTACCTATATACCTACGCTTTCGAGAGAAACCTGGGAAGGGGCAAGCGGTTATGTTCACGACATTTATGAAGACCTTTGCAGGGAACGGCAACCGGCTGTATTTTTATTATGTGGCTGGCGCGGCATGATCGATGAGGCAAAAAAAAGGATCCTGGATATGGGGTATGATAATAAAGACATTCATATTGAAATATACGGGTAGCCGGTATAGTACATCCCCCTGCCTGGTAAAATGATTTATATCATACTTTGTACTGATTAAACCTTGCTTTCATTTTGATCCATAATACACAATTCTTTCTTAACTTGTAGCCATAAAAAACATTCAATAATAATTTTTGTATGGGTGCATCTTCCATGATTGTTTTGATCGTTGCAGCACTGGCATTTTCTTCCATTGCAGTTTTAATAGCAAAGCTTGTTACAAAAGCAACCAAAAATTCCCAAAAAGGCGAACCATATGAGTGTGGCATTCCCACCAGGGGTAAAACCTGGATCCAGTTAAATGTAGGGTACTACTTATTTGCCCTGGTATTTTTGATCTTTGATGTGGAACTGATCTTTATTTTTCCCTGGGCGGTAGTTGCAAAATCGGTGGGATGGGTTGCCCTGGTGGAAATTGTTATTTTCTTTTTCATTTTATTTATGGGATTTTTATATGCACATAAAAAAGGGGCGTTGAAGTGGATGTAAGGAAAAGTTTAAAAGGTTTAAGGTTTAAAGTTTAAAGTTACATGATCAAAAAGCAAGATAGCGCAACTGATTTTCCGGGAGAGATACAGGAGATCCCCGGTGGCGGCATTGTGTTGAGTAAACTGGATGATGTGATCAACTGGGCAAGGTCAAATTCCCTTTGGCCGCTGACCTTTGCCACCAGTTGCTGCGGTATTGAAATGATGGCTGTGGCTTCTGCTAAATATGACTTTTCGAGATTTGGTTTTGAAGTGGCCCGTGCCTCACCGCGGCAGGCCGATGTGATCATCATTGCAGGTACCATTGTAAATAAAATGGGCCCGGTATTAAAACGTTTGTATGACCAGATGGGCGATCCCAAATATGTAATTGCCATGGGAGCCTGTGCCATCAGCGGCGGGCCGTTCTTTTATAATACGTATTCTGTTGTTAAAGGTGCCGATCATATCATCCCGGTTGATGTATATGTGGCCGGTTGCCCGCCGAGGCCGGAAGCCCTGCTGCATGCACTGATCTCGTTACAGGAAAAAATAAAAAAGGGAATGACCAGGGAACAAATAAAGTCGGGTATATAAAATGACCAACGAAGAACTGAAAACCAAAATCACTGAACTGCATCCTGCTGCTGCTTTTGATGAAAGCGGCGAATGGCTCAATATTAATGTTGAGCCTGCCGACTGGCTGACAGTTGCAGGCAAACTCCGGAACGAGGATTCCTTGTTTTTCGATTATCTTTTTTGTCTTACATGTATCGATTTTAAGACAGATCTTACGATGGTTTATCACCTCAGTTCAACAAAATTCAGGCACAACATAGTTATCAAAGCCAAACTGGATATCCATAAACCGGAAATTGAAACAGTAAGTCATATCTGGAAAACAGCCAATTTTCATGAACGTGAAGTGTATGAGATGTTCGGTGTACATTTTTTAAACCATCCCGACCTGCGTTTATTGATATTGCCTGATGGATGGGAGGGAAAGAACCCGATGCGTAAGGATTTTGAGGACCCGGTGAATATGATAAAACTTTAAAAAAATAATGAACAAGGAACAAGGAATTACGATTGATGATTTCCCGCAGGACTCTGTGAGAAATTCCCAACTTCAAAATTCTACTTTCCTTGTTCCATGTTCGATATTCTTATGTTTGAAGAGATAGGCACAACAACCGAGGGTGATCTGATCATCAATGTGGGCCCCCAGCATCCTGCAACACATGGTGTATTGCACCTGGTGATCACACTCAATGGGGAAACCATCAAAAAAGTAGAACCGCACCTTGGATATATACACCGTTCCATTGAAAAAATGTGTGAGAGTTTGACCTACCGGCAGTTTATTTATGTAACCAGCCGGATGGATTATCTCTCTGCGCATATGAATAATCATGCCTGTGCTTTATGTGTTGAAAAAGGCATGCAGGTGGAAGTTCCGGAAAGGGCCCAGGTGATCCGGGTGATCATGGATGAACTGACAAGGATCGCATCGCATGAATTGTGGTGGGGCGCCATGGCCATGGATATCGGGGCATTCACTCCTTTCTTTCATGCTTTCAGGGAGCGGGAAAAGATCAACGAGATCATGGAAGAAACCTGCGGCGCCAGGCTCACCATGAATTATTATGTGCCGGGAGGATTGATGGCCGACCTGCACCCTGATTTTCAGAAAAAAGTAAAGGCATTCATCACCCTGTTTAAAAGCAAAGTGGATGAATACGATGAACTGGTGACCGGAAATATCATTTTTATAAACAGGATGAAAGGCATCGGTATTTTATCAAAGGAAGATGCGGTATCCTTTGGATGCACAGGCCCAACGGGAAGGGGTAGCGGCTTAAATTGTGATATCCGGAAATTATATCCCTACGCGGTGTATGATAAAGTACAGTTTGATGAGATCCTGGAAACCAATGGTGATTCACTGGCCAGGTATATGGTAAGGATCCGGGAAATGAAACAATCTATCCGCATCATTGAGCAGCTGATCGACAATATACCCGAAGGTGATTTCCAGGCCAAAACTAAAGCCGTATTGAAATTGCCCAAAGGAGAATTTTATACCCGGGTAGAAACTGCCAGGGGAGAACTGGGGGTTTATATAGTGAGTGAAGGTGCAACTACACCTTACCGTATCAAATTCCGTTCACCGGGATTTTCAAACCTCTCGGCACTGGATACCATGGCCAGGGGCGGTAAGTTG
>CAZBIK010000204.1:0-6827 GCA_964491955.1 uncultured Ferruginibacter sp. | reverse complement strand
CCTCGAAGGCGGTGTGATCAATTATGCCCGGGAAACTAAAAAGGCCGGGCTGGAAACCAAATTCATCGGTAAGAATTTTGTTTTTGATGACAGGCTGGGGGAGCGCATCACGGATGATATCATTGCCAGGTGCCATCAATGCGGTAAACCCGCAGATACCCATACCAACTGCAAAAATGACGGCTGCCATTTATTGTTTATCCAGTGTGAAGCATGTGCCGGTCAATATGATGGCTGTTGCACAACCGAATGCCAAACCACCTATAACCTGCCCATTGAAGAACAGGTCAAACTGCGCAAAGGCATGGATAAAGGCATGATGGTATTTAATAAAAGTAAAAAGCGGTTGCGGCCGAGGCTGGATGAAATGAAAGTGAAATAATAACCTGGCAGATACCTTATTGGATCCATGCTATACAAACCGGGTTTGGCACTTTAATTCTTTTACCGGTATCGGTTAAAAGACCTGTATTCCTTTCAATTTTAAAAATGACGATCTCATCGGTATTTTGATTGGCAACCAGTAAAAAATTACCCGACGGGTCAATATTAAAATTCCTGGGAGTTTTTCCAAAAGTTGGCTGGTGGCCAATAAGTGTAAGTTTTCCATCTGCAGGATGAATGGCAAAAATGCTTATCCTGTTGTCATCGCCCCGGTTACTGCAATATAAAAATTTACCATCCGGTGAAACATGAATATCGGCGCCGCCAATGGCCCCTTTAAAATCAGCCGGCAAAATACTGGTGCGCTGTTGAAATTGCAGGTTGCCTTTCCTGAGTTTATAACAGACAACAGTCCCGGACATTTCTTCCAGCAGGTAAGCAAATTTATTGCCCGGCGCAATATCAAAATGCCTTGGCCCGCTTCCGGGTTCGCTGTCTGCTGTCGCATGCAATTTTAATTTGCCTTTTCTTTTATTGAACGTATAAACCTTCACCTTATCAATACCCAGGTCGGGTACATACAAATATTTATTGTCGGCCGATAAAAAAGTGGCATGTACATGCGGGCCCTGCTGCCTGTTTTTATCCGGGCCTGCACCACTGTGTTGTATGACCTGTTGAATACTGTCCAGGGAACCGTCAGGGTGTAAACGCAGTAAACCAACATTACCACTGCTGTAATTGCCGGCAAAGACCCATTTGCCTGATCTGTCAACGGCAACATAGCAGGGGTGTTTTCCACCGGATGATCGTTTATTCAATGCGGTAAGGCTGCCATTGGCGGCATTGAAAGAAAAAGCTGAAATACTTCCCGTAACATCAGATCCGTTACTGTCCGCATTTTCATTTACTGCATAAACAAATTTCCTGTTTGGTGAAACAGCCAGGAAAGAAGGGTTTGAGGATCTAGCAACATGTACAAAACGGGTTCCGCCATTTGTGGCGTTAAATGAATACACATAAATACCTTCGCTTTTGCCTGTCGTATAGGTACCTACCAATAAGTATTGCTCCTGTTGTGCCGAAACGGATATGGCACAGCACAAAAAAAGGAACAGCAGTTTTTCTTTCAAATAACAAAAGTTTTTTTTTAATTGGATCTTTATGAATGCCTGCTGATTCAACATAATTTGTTCAGTTCCTCGGTAATGAGCTTTTCTGTTTCTTCATCAGACAGCACAACCGGTACAAACTTTTCACCGGTAATCTTTTCATACAATTCAATATACCTGTCGGAGATCGTTTGTATCCAGGCATCACTCATTTCAGGAACGGTTTGCCCTTCTTTGCCCATAAAATTATTTTCGATCAGCCATTCCCGGACAAATTCTTTGCTGAGTTGTTTCTGCCGTTCGCCCTTTTGCTGCCTTTCCTCAAATCCATCTGCATAAAAATACCTGGATGAATCGGGTGTATGAATTTCATCCATTAAAATAATTTCATCCCCGATCCTGCCGAATTCGTATTTGGTATCCACGAGTATCAACCCCTGCCTGGCAGCAATTTCCTTTCCCCTTGCAAATAACTGCAGGGCATATTGGCTCAATGTTTTCCACTCTTTTTCGGTAGCCAGTCCCTGTTCAATGATCTCTTTGGCCGATATGTCTTCATCATGACCCGTTTCGGCCTTGGTGCTCGGGGTGATGATGGGGGTGGGGAAATGATCATTTTCCTTCATTCCATCAGGCATGGCAACGCCGCATAAAGTCCTGGAACCGGCAGCATAGGTTCGCCAGGCATGTCCGGTTAAATTACCCCGAACCACCAGTTCAATTTTAAACGGGTCACATTTTTTTCCAATACTCACATTTGGGGCAGGAACGGATAAGAGCCAGTTGGGGCAAATGTCTTTCGTTGCCGTTAGCATGTAAGCAGCAACCTGGTTTAAAACCTGTCCTTTAAAGGGGATCGGGCGGGGCAGGATAACGTCAAATGCAGAAATTCTGTCACTGGCGATCATGACCAGAATTTTATTGGAAATTGAATAAACATCTCTTACTTTGCCTTTGTAAAAAGCGGTTTGTTGCTTAAATTTGAACGGTTTCATTTTGCTAAAATACCATCATCAGTCTTAAATCAATTCAATTACCCTGAACAAATTGTTAACAGGCCTAAAAATAAATTTTACAGGTAGAAATAACAATGCTTAATTTGCTTTATAATTTAAAACCAAAAAACGCGATATGAGAAAAGTTACAAGCTATTTGGTTACATTTTTAATGGCTAATATCATTGCGATCACGGCCATGGCGCAAAATGTGACCATTAACGGTAATGTCAGGAACAGCAGTACCAGGGAAGCTTCCGGGGCTGTTTCCGTTACAGTAAAAGGGGAAGACGCAGGTACTTTTACCGATGACAAGGGAAATTTCAAATTAACGGTCAAGAAACTTCCGGTTACACTTTTGATTTCGTCTGTTGGTTATGAATTGCAGGAAGTTACAGTGAATACTGCTACTGCTAAAATCCAGGTTGAATTTAAACCTACTAATGTTCTAGGGCAGGAAGTAGTGGTTGCAGCCAGCAGGGTTCCTCAAAAGATCATGGAATCTCCGGTTTCCATTGAAAGGATCAGTGCGGCAAATATCCGCAATGCCCCGGTTTCCAATTATTACGATGTGGTATCTACCTTAAAAGGGGTTGATGTTACCACTTCATCCCTTACTTTCAGAACACCTACTACCCGTGGTTTTAATGGCAGCGGAAATACCCGTTTCAACCAATTGGTTGACGGGATGGATAATATGGCCCCCGGGCTTAATTTTTCGGTGGGTGCCATTATTGGTTTAAGCGAACTGGACGTAGATAATATTGAGTTGCTTTCCGGCGCTTCATCTGCATTGTATGGTGCCGGTGGAATGAATGGTACTTTATTGATGACCAGTAAGAATCCCTTTAAATACCAGGGCCTTTCTGTATTGATCAAGGAAGGGATCATGCATGTGGGCAGTACCAGCCAGCGTGATGCTTCACCATACCATAACTGGAACATGCGTTGGGGTAAGAAAGTATCTGAAAAATTCGCTTTTAAGATCAATGCTGAATTAATACAGGCCAAGGACTGGCAGGGCAGGGATTACAGGAACTATGCCAGGGCAGCTACCGGTGGTAGTGTGAAATACGGCACAAGGGCTTCTGATCCCAACTATGATGGTATCAATGTGTACGGTGATGAGACCACTGCAGAAATAAGAAGCGCTGTTTTAAATGCCATTGGTGCCACAGCCGCACCTTTCCTGAAGAATTTTATTGATACTTTAAACGGCGGGGCAGCCATCAATGTATCCCGCACAGGGTATACCGAAAAAGAAGTAACCAATCCAAATACGGTAAACTTTAAATTGGGAGGTTCGGTTCATTATAAAATAACGCCACATACCGAAGCTGCCATTGCTGCATATTGGGGTACCGGTAATACAGTATATACCGGCAGTGAAAGATATTCCCTGAAGGATTTTAAAATGGGACAATATAAACTGGAGATCAACAACAGGAACTGGATGTTCCGGGCATACACCACACAGGAAAATGCCGGGGAATCTTACAACACTACAGTGGCAACCCGTTTATTTAATGAAAGCTGGAAACCGAGTGGTGGTTCAACCGGATGGTTCTCACAATATTCCCAAACCTACCTGGGTGCCAGGTTGAGTGGAATGTCGGATGCTGCTGCACATACCGCTGCCCGTGCCCAATCTGATATTGGCCGTCCGGCAGCAGGCAGTGCACAATTTACCAAAGCCTATGATTCGATCCGTAAAAAACCGATTAAAGATGGAGGGGCCTTGTTGCTGGATAAATCAGACCTGTACAGTGTGGAGGGCAATTACAACCTGTCGCATATTACGGGGAAATGGGTTGATCTGCTGGTAGGAGCCAGTTACAGGCAGTTTGTGTTAAACTCCGAAGGTACTTTATTTGCAGATTCAACAGGAGCGATCAAAATATCGGAATTTGGCGGGTATTTACAGGCGAGCCGTAAATTCATGGATCGGCTGCACATCACCATTTCTGGCCGTTATGATAAAAATGAGAACTTTAAAGGACGGTTTACGCCAAGGGCAACAGCCTTATTTAAGATCAAGGAAAATAACAATGTGCGTGTTTCCTATCAAACAGCTTACCGCTTTCCATCCAACCAGCAGCAATATATAAACCTTGCCGTTGGAAGTAATGTTCGTTTAATTGGCGGTAATCCCGGATTCAGAACACTCTTTAATTTTGCCGGAAATCCCATTTATGATTTTGATGCACTGAGAATGGGTAATGTTGTTGCATTTACACCACAGGATCTTAAGCCCGAATCCTTATCTTCCTTTGAGGTTGGGTACAAAGGCTTAATGATGCAGGGTAAATTGCTGGTGGATGTTTACGGTTATTTTGGAACTTATAAGGATTTCCTGGGCCGTAAAGTTACCGTTCAGAAGATCGGTGGAGGTACCATTGCTTTGTCTGATACCTTAAATGGATACCGTTATTCAATACCTGTTAACTCAGCAGATAAAGTTAAGACCTATGGTTTTGGTTTAAGTGTTGATTACAGGTTGCCGTTCAACTTCACTGTTGGTGCTAATTTGTCTTCAGATATACTTAAGGATGTACCTTCCAATTTTGTTGCCTATTTCAATGCCCCGGAATACAAGGCAAACCTGTCACTGGGTAATTCCGGTTTTGGTCCCGGGAAGAATTTAGGATTTAATGTGGCTTACCGTTACCAGGGTTCATTCCTGTACCAGGGCGATTTTGCAACCGGTAATTTACCCGTTGTGCATACGCTGGATGCCCAGGTTAGTCTGAAACTGCCTAAAGCAAATAAATCGATCATCAAACTGGGTGCCACCAATTTACTGAACCAGTATTATTACAATGCCATCGGGAATTCACAGATCGGCGGTTTGTATTACGTGAGTTTTGGTTATAATATTTATTAATGCAGCATAACGGTAATCGTATCACAAAAAACTAAAATAAAATTTTACATATGAAATATATAACCAAAAGATTAAAGATCCATTTATTGCTGGCCATATCAGCAATAATGATTTTATCTGCCTGTAATAAAGACCTTGAACAATTAGCTGCACCAGCAGTAGTTGCTCCTGCCGGGCTGGCATTGGGTGAAACCATCGCAACGATTGCTGATGACAGCTTATATTACAGGCTGATCGTAAGAGGGGGAATGTTGACTACCATCAACAACAAGGCAACTACATTTACCATGTTTGTGCCCAATAATGCTGCGATGAGACAGTTCTGTGTTGCACTTGGTGCTCCTGCCGGTCAGCCTGATGCAGTTTATTCAGGGTTTATCAGTACTTTAATCCCAGTAACAACAGCTGCCAGTATTGTAAGTTACAACATGATGCCGCAGGCTATCGCAACAACTAGCATACCCAATACATTCCCGAATTTCTTTTACCCAACACATTTAAATCCAACAACAGGTACACCCGGTTTTAATCCATTGGTCAGGTTATTGACTTTCCCAAGTACCCGTAATGGTAACTGGATAAATAATATTCCGTTAGTTGGGGTAAATGCCGCAGCGGCAAACGGTATCATTCATACGGCTGCAGCCATGCCTGCTCCTCCTTCAAAAGTTTTGTGGCAAAGAATTGCTACTGATCCGGACCTTACGTATTTAGCTGCAGCAATTCAGCGTGCCGATAGCGGCGTTGCACCAACCACTTCGGCAAGTCTTGTTTGGGTAATGAGTAATTTCGGACCAAATGTTACCGTATTTGCTCCAACTAATGCTGCATTTCAAAATCTGATATTCGGATTGGTTTACCAGCAGGTTTTTGCAGCAACCGGAAATGCAGTATTTGCTACTGCAGCTGCAAATGCTGCAGTGGCTGCTGGCCCTGCTTTCTTAGGCACAAATAATGTTTCAACTCAAATGGTTAAGGGTATAGTCGTTTATCATCTGCTGGGCAGCAGGGCTTTTCTCAATAATTTTCCGACAACAGCAACCGCTTACCCAACTTTATTGAATGGCGGAATTCCAACGCATCCGGGAGTAACACTCACCTGTTCTTTTACCGGCCCGTTTGTAACTACTGCTACTGTAAAGGGCATAGCAAATGCAACTGCTTCTGCAATTGCGATCAATCCAACACCGGAACCAAATGGTACCAGCGATCAGCATTTTATAAATGGCACCTTACATAAAATAAACCAGGTACTGTTACCGCAATAATATTTTAATGATCAAATAAAAACGGGCTCCTGGTAACAGGGGCCCGTTTTTTATAACTGTATTTTTCTTATACATTGAACCTGAAATGCATCACATCGCCATCCTGCACCAGGTATTCTTTTCCTTCTATCCGCAACCTTCCGTTCTCGCGGCAGGCCGCTTCTGATCCGTATTTTATAAAATC
>CAZBIK010000203.1:0-6846 GCA_964491955.1 uncultured Ferruginibacter sp. | reverse complement strand
CCCAACTGTGTAGACTTTGATGAAATTGTACAGGCAAAAGAACTTGGCGTAAACATCAATATTGACAATATCTCCATACTGGAACAGTTTGGCAGCAAATACGGAAACTCATACCCTGTCTGCATCCGGCTGAACCCCCATATCATGGCCGGCGGTAATTTCAAGATATCTACCGGGCATGTGGACAGTAAATTCGGCATTTCCATACACCAGATGCGGCATATTGAACGGGTGGTAAAAACAACCAACCTGAATGTGGAAGGTGTGCACATGCACACCGGAAGCGAAATAAAAGACATCAATGTTTTTTTACTGGGGCTTGATGTAATGCTGAATACCATTGAACATTTTCCAAACTTAAAATACATTGACCTGGGCAGCGGCTTCAAGGTTCCTTACCAGCCCGGCGACAGTGAAACTGATGTAAACCTGCTTGGACAAAAAATTGCACAGGCTTTTCTACAGTTTGAAAATAAAAAAGTGAAAGACCTGGAACTTTGGTTTGAACCCGGTAAATACCTGGTGAGCCAGGCCGGTTATTTCATCACCAAAACCAATGTGATCAAACAAACCCCTGCTGCCCTCTTTGCAGGTGTGAACAGCGGTTTCAATCACCTGATCAGACCCATGATGTATGATGCCTATCATCATATAGAAAACATCAGCAACCCTTCCGGTGCCGAGCGCATTTACAATGTGGTAGGCAATATCTGTGAAACAGACACATTTGCATACGATAGAAAAATAAATGAGATCCGCGAAGGCGATTACCTTGTTTTTTACAATGCCGGCGCCTATGGTTTTGAAATGAGCAGCAACTTCAACTCGCGTTTAAAGCCTGCCGAAGTACTGGTAAAAGAGGGCAAGGCACAATTGATCAGGCGGCGGGATGAGTTTGAGGATCTGTTGAGGAACCAGGTGATTTAAAAATGATGACCCCAAAAATTGCGATATTTTTTTTACTGTTATTCCCTGTTTTTCCTGCTTACACCCAGGTATTGGATTGCGGCAAATTCCGTGAAGGTAAATTCCGTATTGCCGATACCCGGGCAGGCGTAGTTACCATTGCCGAAAGAAAAGGAATGTACCAGACCGAATCAAGCGAAGCTTTAAAAGCAGTGGTGCGGTTTAAAATTTCCTGGCAGGACAACTGTACTTACACACTCAGGCTGGATAAAGTTATCCGGAATGAGAACCGGATCGATTTCCCACCCAGCCTGGAAATCCGTGTTAAGATCACCGAAACAGTTGCCGGCGGCTACACACAGCAAACAACCTCTTCACTTACCAATGGCACTTATAACGTTGCTGTTACAAAGATCAACTGATTTAAGGCATTAGTCATTGGTCAATTGTTATCCGCATGTACTAATTTCCAATAGCTCAAGCCAATGACCATTGCCTATTGACTATTGACTACTGACTAACTCCCCCTGACCATTTACCAACAGCTTTATACATTGTTTAACTTAAAATGATCTGCCTGTCATTTGCTGATCTCATTTTTTCTTATCACATTTACACAGCAAATAAAAAATGCTTTCCCGTTAACCCCCCGGGAACTTAACTTCAACAATCAATCTCAAATTTATGGAACACGGCACATGCCCACGTAACAAAAAGTTAAACACAACTTTTTTTCACACCCTGCTGTTTGTAACTGCGACCATGATCTTTTTTTCCTGCGGTAAAAAAGATACATGGATCGATGTAGATCCGGCATTCAGCAAATACATTGATGCCTATACAACCGGCACCGTTTCCAAAACATCTGCGATACGTATCAAACTGGCTGCCGATGCAGGCACAACCCATAGTGTTGGTGAAGCAGTGAAAGAAGACCTGTTCAGCATCTCCCCTGCCGTAAAAGGAAAAGCATACTGGCTGGATGCAAGTACCATCGAATTTAAACCCGATTCCTGGCTAAAACCAGACCAGTTGTATGCAGTGAATTTCAAACTGGGTAAAGTAACCAAAACAACAGAACCGTTTGCCAATTTCCGCTTCAATGTAAAAACCATCAAACCTTCCTTTATAGTTACGCAGGATGGTTTGCGGAGTAATGGTATCAAAAATAAAATGAGCCTGGACGGCGAACTGGAAACAGCAGATATAGAAGATGGTAAATTGGTGGAAAAATTATTATCCGCCGTTTATAACGGGAAAGCATTAAAAATAAACTGGCAACACAATGATGCCGCAAAAACTCACCGGTTTACCATTGAAAACATCGACCGGATGAAATCAGCAGCCAATGTAGAACTGCGCTGGAACGGGAATCCTATGAATATGGATGTGGAAGGGGAAACGCTTGTAACCGTACCTGCAGAAGGGGATTTTAAAGTACTGGATGTGGTTGCCATTTATGATGCACAGCAATATGCATCGGTTCAGTTCAGCGATGCCATTGCCGTTGGCCAGGACCTGACAGGGTTGATCACGATCAGCGGACAACCGGATATTTCCTATACCATCAACGGCAGTGAAGTAAAGGTTTTTGGCAATGGAAAGCTGGACGGCAACTATACCGTGAACATAAACCCGGGCATTAAAAATACCTGGGGTGACGTGCTGGACAAAGGATTTGCATCCAATATCAATTTCGAAAACCGGATGCCGGCTGTAAAGATCCACGGCAGGGGAAATATATTACCCAACAGCGGCAGGCTGGTATTGCCTTTTGAAGCAGTAAACCTTAATGCAGTTGATATCAGCATCATAAAAATTTATGAAGAAAACGTGCCCCAGTTCCTGCAGGAGAACAACCTGGCAGGCAATAATGAACTGAGAAGGGTTGGTAAACCCATCGTACAGAAAACACTCAGGCTGGATGATGACAAAACACTTGACCTGCATAAAAAACAACATTTTTCCCTGGACATAGATAAATACCTGAAAACGGAACAGGGTGCCATTTATAAAGTGACCATCGGGTTCCGCCCGGAATATTCCTTATACACGTCAACCGACACCACAACCAATACGGAAGCAGATGAAGAGGAAGAATATTACAGTGACTATGATGACTATGGGAAAAATGGTGTAGATGAAGATGATGCATTCTGGAGCAGGTATGATACGTATTACCCCTTTGGCTACAGCTGGAACCGGCGTGATGACCCATCCAGCAGGTCGTATTACAATAAGGACCGGTGGGCAACAAGAAATATCCTGGCCAGCAATATCGGCCTTACGGCCAAACGCGGTAATGACAATAGTTTAATGGTTGCCGTTAGTAACATACTCAGCACCGAACCCATGAATGATGTGGACATTGAAGTAATGGATTACCAGCGCAGCATCATCAGCAAAGGGAAAAGCGGCAGTGATGGTTTTGCCCATATTGACCTGAAAAGAAAACCGTTCTTACTGATCGCCCGTAAAGGGAATGAACGGGGATATTTAAAACTGGATGACGGAAGTTCCCTGGCACTCAGCCGCTTTGATGTAAGTGGCGAAGAAGTAAGGAACGGCATCAAGGGATTTATTTTTGGAGAACGTGGTGTGTGGCGCCCCGGCGATACAATGTTCCTGAATTTTATAGTGGAAGACAAACAGGGCAAGTTGCCACCCGACCACCCGGTTGAATTCAGTTTATATACTCCGCAGGGGCAGTTGTACAAACATGCCGTACAAAGCAATGCCGGTGATGGATTTTACCTCTTTAAAACCAATACCGATGCAGCTTCCCCTACCGGGAACTGGACAGCGAAAATTAAAGTGGGTGGCGCCATGTTCGAAAAAAAGATCAAGGTGGAAACGGTGATGCCTAACCGCCTGAAGATAGATATTGACTTTGGCAAAGACCCGGTGCTGGGCAAGGGCAATGCCGAAACCGGGAACATCAACGCCAAATGGCTGTTTGGTGCCCTGGGTAAAAATTTAAAGGCTAAGATCGATGCATCGCTGTATGCCAGGGGTACTTCTTTTCCGAAATTTGCAGGGTTTAATTTTGACAATCCTGCTTCTTCATATGCAACACAAAGCAAGACCATTTATGAAGGCACACTGGATGAACAAGGCAATGCAGCACTGAAAACAAATTTCGAAATTGATGAATCGGCGCCGGGCATGCTGAGTGCCAACATGCTGGTAAAGGTGTTTGAACCGGGCGGCAGTTTCAGCATTGATAATGTGACCTTGCCGTATAGTCCATATGCCAGTTATGCCGGGATCAAATTGCCCGATGGCCAAAAACCCTTTGATTATTTACTGGCCGGTAAAAACCATACCGCACAGATTGTAAATGTAGACAGCAAAGGAAATTTACTTTCCGGAAGTAAAGAAGTTGAAGTGCAATTCTACCGTATCCAGTGGCGCTGGTGGTGGGATAATAGCGGTGACAACCTCAGCAACTTCACGCAGGATGAATACAATAAGCTGTTAAAAACAGAAACCGTCAAACTTACAAATGGCCGGGGCAACTGGACCTTCGGCACATCTGAAAATGAATGGGGGCGATACCTGGTACTGGTAAAAGACCTGGAAAGCGGCCACACTACCGGCTCAACTTTTTATATTGATGACCCATACTGGCAAAGCAGGTCGGGCACCGGCGACGACAATCAAACAGCAGCTGCCATGCTGATCTTTAAAGCCAATAAGGAAAAATACAATGTTGGCGAAGAAGTTACCCTGACCATACCGAGCAGTGCCGGCGGAAGGGTTTTGGTTAGTATTGAAAACGGCAGTAAAGTTTTAAAATCATTCTGGCAGGAAACCAAAGCGGGAAATACAGAAGTAACCTTTAAATCAGAAGCAGGTATGGCCCCCAATGTGTATGCAACCATCAGTTTACTGCAACCGCATGCACAAACCATCAATGACCTTCCCATCCGCATGTATGGTTCCATTCCCATTTTTGTGGAAGATAAAAATACCCTGCTCAAACCGGTACTCAATATTGCCGGCAGCATCCGGCCCGAAACAAATGTTCCCTTTACAGTTAGTGAACAAAACGGGAAAGAAATGACTTACTGTGTGGCCATTGTGGATGAAGGGTTACTGGACCTCACCAGGTTTAAAACACCCAACCCGCATGAAGCTTTTTATGCCCGTGAAGCATTGGGCGTAAAAAGTTTTGACCTCTTTGATCATGTGATAGTTGCCTGGGGTGGAGACCTGGAACGCATTTTAACCATTGGCGGTGATAATGAAGCGGGGCCTGGCAAACAAAAAACGGCAAACCGTTTTAAACCGGTTGTAAAATACCTCGGGCCGTTTCATTTAAAAAAGAACCAAACACAAAAACTGTCATTCACATTGCCGGCATATATCGGCTCAGTAAGGGCCATGGTGATCGCGGCTAATGATGGCAGTTATGGCGCCACGGAAAAGGCGATAACCGTAAAAAAACCTTTGATGATGCTGGCAACCATGCCGAGGGTACTTGGCCCCGGCGAGACCATCAAACTGCCGGTCACAGTTTTTGCCATGGAAAATAATATCCGGAAAGTGAATATCAGCCTGCAGGCAAATCCATACCTGGAAGTAGTTGGCAGCAATGCACAATCCATCAATTTTACCCAGCCGGGTGAAGAAATGGTTTATTTTGATGTACGTGTAAAACCAAACGTGGGTATAGGTAAAGTAAAATTAATGGCCACCAGCGGCAGTGAAAAGGCCGGTAATGAAGTGGAACTGGAGATACGCAATCCCAATCCCCCCGTTACACAGGTTTCTGCGGCCACTTTAGCCGCAGGGCAACAGTGGAAAACCACAGCATCACCCATAGGCGTAGCCGCAACAAGTACAGCCATACTCGAAATTTCAAGCGTGCCGGCCATGAACCTTCAAAAACGGCTGAATTACCTGATCGAATACCCGCACGGTTGTATTGAACAAACCACTTCGGCTGCTTTTCCGCAACTGGTATTGAATCAGCTAACCGACCTGGATGAAATAAAAAAAGCGCTGGTAGAACGGAATGTGAGATCGGCCATCGGCAGGATACAAAATTTTCAACGTCCGGACGGCGGCTTCAGTTACTGGCCCGGAGGCCGGGAAGCTGATGAATGGGGAACCAGTTATGCAGGTCATTTTTTAGTGGAAGCACAGGACATCGGTTATATGGTTGGTGATCAGTTGTTGCAGCAATGGAAAAATTTCCAGCGGGGAAAGGCAAACAGCTGGACTCCCTCCACCACTAATTTTTATGGTGGTGACCTGGTGCAGGCATACCGCCTGTACACCCTGGCATTGGCCAAATCCCCGGAACTGGGTGCGATGAACCGGCTGAAAGAATTCAAATATTTGTCAACCGAGGCAAAGTGGCGGCTGGCAGCGGCATACAAACTGGCCGGGCAGGATAATACAGCAATGGACCTGGTCAGTGGCCTCTCCACAACTTTTGAAGAAAGAACATCTCCGGGTATTACATTCGGTTCAGCCCTGCGTGACCAGGCTATGGTTTTTGAAACGCTAACCATTATGGGCCGCAAGGCAAAGGCAGCCGAATTATTGCCGGGCATTGCAGCAAAATTATCCCAGGATAACTGGTACAGCACCCAAACAACCGCCTATGCCTTAATTGCCATTGCAAAATACTGCGGCAAAAATCCGGGCGGTGCAAAAATAATGGCCACAGGAACTGTTGATGGAAGAACGGTTGACCTCAGTACAAATTCATACATCAAACAAATACCCATACTGTTTACAAAAGGCAGCAGCAATGTGGTGATCAGCAACAAAGGCAGCAACATGCTGTATGTGCGGCTGATCACGCAGGGGCAGCCCCTTGCCGGTGACTCCGTTAAAATATATAACAACCCGGCTGTATTGAACATGCAGGTGAGCTATGTTTCGCAAAACGATGTTGCCATCAACATCAGTAAACTTGCACAGGGT
>CAZBIK010000202.1:2503-6853 GCA_964491955.1 uncultured Ferruginibacter sp. | reverse complement strand
GAAAGGGTAAAAGAATAAGCTGATTTTTTTTTTTGAAACCGGGTAATTGAGTGATCAGTTACCCGGTTTTTATTTCTGTGTTTTTTTACCATTTTGCCCTGATTTTGCCCAAAATGGACCGAAATTGGCCAAAAAATGGTCTTTTTGAGGTCTTTTTTCAAATTAAGCTTGGTGTTATGAAAATACTTACCCTATCTTAGCAGCCCGTTTCGAATCTACTTAACTACTTAAAACATCCACATGGACATCAAGCAAATCCAGGAGTTGGTAAAGCTCATCAACAAAACGAATATAGGCGAAATTACCATTGAAGAAGAAGGGGTAAAAATTACGGTAAAACAAAAAAAGGACCCGGTTCAGCATATTGTTGCCGGTGCTGCTTCCCCCACTTATTCTCATGTGCCTGCCCCAGCTCCCCCGGCTGCTGCTGAAGCTGCGCCCGCTGCTGCCAAACCGGCTGCTGAACCCAAAGCAGAAAACCTGCTTATGATCAAAAGCCCGATGATCGGTACTTTTTACCGACAGGCCGGCCCGGGTAAACCCATTTTTGCCGGTGTAGGAGATGAAGTAACACCCGGTAAAGTGGTTTGTATCATTGAAGCCATGAAACTCTTTAATGAAATAGAAAGTGAAGTAAAAGGAAAAATTGTAAAGGTTTTGGTGGAAGATGCCAGCCCGGTGGAGTATGATCAACCGCTGTTTTTGGTAGAACCCAGTTAATTTGCAAATTGGCAAATGTGCAAATATGCAAATGGGAGAGGACAGGGAGTGCATGTTTACGAAAACCTCTTTTTTATGCAAAAAGAATTAATAGAAAATAATCCTTTATTAAAATTATCAATTGCATTTTCTTTAGACGTGATAGAATATTGTGAACGGTTAAATGCAGAAAAGAAATTTATTTTAGCCAACCAGTTGTTCAAGTCTGCAACTTCCATCGGTGCAAATGCCATGGAGGCGCAGAATCCGGAAAGTAAGGCTGATTTTATTCATAAAATGAAAATAGCAGCCAAAGAAGCTGATGAAACCCAATATTGGCTGATACTTTGTGAGTCTTCTCAAAATTATCCACGCCCAGATGGTTTGTCAGAAAAATTAGTTGAATTGAATAAAATATTAGGAAGTATAATTTCAACAGCTAAAAAAAACACCTTTTAGCTATTTGTTAAGTCTTTTTTATTTTTAAATTATTTTATAAACCTATGCTGATTGCCAAGAAAAGCAAAGTGCCTGAAATTAAATTTTGCACATTTGCCTATTTGCATATTTGCACATCATCAAATTATGTTTAAAAAGATATTAATAGCAAACCGTGGAGAAATAGCCCTTCGTGTAATACGCACCTGCCGCGAGATGGGCATTAAAACCGTTGCGGTTTATTCCACTGCCGATAAAGACAGCCTGCATGTAAAATTTGCGGATGAAGCCGTTTGTATTGGTAAGCCGGCCAGCATGGACAGTTACCTGAACATGGCACATATCATGGCCGCTGCAGAGATCACCAATGCCGATGCCATTCACCCGGGCTATGGATTTTTGGCCGAGAACGCCAAGTTTGCCAAGATCTGTGCCGATCACGGTATTAAGTTCATTGGCCCAACTCCGGATATGATCAATGCCATGGGCGATAAGATCACGGCAAAAAATACAATGATCGCCGCCGGGGTGCCGGTGGTACCCGGTGTGGAAGGTTTACTGGAAAGTGTGGCCCATGCCAAAACTGCGGCTAAGGAAGTGGGTTACCCCGTTATTTTAAAAGCAACAGCAGGTGGGGGCGGTAAAGGTATGCGGGTGGTATGGAACGAAGCAGACATTGAAAAAGCTTTTGAAAATGCCAAGACAGAAGACGCTGCCTCATTTAAGAATGACGGCATTTACATGGAAAAATTCGTGGAAGAGCCACGGCATATTGAGATACAGATCGCCGGTGACCAATACGGCAATATCTGTCATCTGAGCGAAAGGGATTGTTCCATCCAGCGGCGGCACCAGAAGCTGGTGGAAGAAACGCCATCGCCATTTATGACCGATGAACTGAGGCAAAGAATGGGCGATGCAGCAATTAAAGCAGCGCAGGCCATCAATTATGAAAGTGTGGGTACAGTTGAGTTTTTGGTGGATAAGCACCGCAACTTTTATTTTATGGAGATGAACACCCGTATCCAGGTAGAGCATTGTGTGACGGAAGAAGTGATCAATTTTGATTTAATTAAAGAGCAGATAAAGATTGCTTGTGGCGAAAAGATCGTGGGTAAGGCCTATTTCCCGCAGATGCACGCCATCGAGTGCCGCATCAATGCCGAAGATCCTTACAATGATTTCCGCCCGTCGCCGGGAAAAATAACGGTATTGCACCAGCCGGGGGGGCATGGTGTACGTGTAGACAGCCATGTGTATGCCGGTTATGTGATACCGCCTTATTACGACAGTATGATCGGTAAATTAATTGCTATTGCACAAACCCGTGAAGAAGCGATCAATACCATGAGCCGTGCATTGAGCGAATATGTAATTGAAGGGATCAAGACCACCATTCCTTTTCACCAGCAACTGATGCAGGATGAGAATTTCAGGAAAGGCAATTTTACCACCAAGTTCATGGAGTCGTTTGTTTTAAAATAAACTGATTTAGAATAGTACAGCATAACTGTTTTGCCAAAGTTTTAAACTTTGGCATTTTTTTGAATTAAATTATGATTTCCGTTTTATGATCCAGGCCAGCGCCACAACAGGGTTCCGGCTCTTTGTAAGGGTCGGGACGCTAACCTTTGCGAAGCGAAGGAGCGGCCTGAACCTTTTGATACAGGACACTTTAAGCATTCCGGCTCTGGGCGGCTTATTTCAGCAGGCGCAAACATTTCTCCAGACTATCTTCCCAGTTTGGAATTTCTACTTCAAATGTTACTGCAATTTTTGAAGTATCTAAAACTGAATATGCTGGTCGTTTTGCGTCTGTTTTATATTGTTCAGAAGTAATTTGATTAACAATACAATTGCTGCCGGTCAACTTTTTAATGGCAACTGCAAATGCATACCAGTTGGTAATGCCTGCATTCGTATAATGATAAATGCCGGTGTTCTCTTTGCTTTTATTTGATCTGATGATCTGCATGATGGCTTTTGCCAGGTCGGCTGCATAGGTTGGACAGCCAAACTGGTCATTCACCACGTTAATATTTTCCTTTTCCTTCATCAGCCGCAGCATGGTCTTTACAAAATTGTTTTTAAAAGAAGAATATAACCAGGCAGTCCGGATGATGATGGCAGAAGGGCAATGTTTCATGGCCAGTTCTTCGCCCTCCAATTTTGATTTACCATAAACACTTACCGGGTTGGTGTTATCGGTTTCTTTATAGGGTTGTGAGGATGTGCCGTCAAAAACATAGTCGGTGCTGATATGGATCAGCTGCGTATTGTTTTGCGAACAGATCTTTGCAAGTATGGCTACTGCATCGGCATTGATCAAATAAGCCCTGTCCTCATCCGTTTCTGCTTTATCAACAGCAGTATACGCAGCACAATTGATACAATAATCAACGGAATGCCCTTTGAAATATTTGATGATGGAATTGAAATTGGTAATATCCAGTTCAGCTTTTGTAACAAATAAGAACTGGCAGTATGGAAATTGCGGGGCAATAACATGCAGTTCATTCCCCAACTGGCTGTTGGCGCCGGTAACCAATATGGTCAGTAATTTATTGTTCAAACACAAAGTTGTTTTTACAATCTTCAATGGTTGGATGAAACCGGTCCTTATCCGAAATGATGGCCTTTCCTGCCGGTATCTTCCAGTCTATTTTCAACTCAGGGTCATTATACATGATACCGGCTTCTGATCCCTTATTATAAAACGCATCACATTTATACATCACTTCTGCGCTTTCGCTTAATACAGAAAAACCATGCGCAAAACCTTTTGGTATCAAAATCTGTTTGTTGTTTTCAGCAGATAATTCCAATGCAAAAACTTTTCCATAAGCCGGGGAGCCTTTCCGGATATCAACGGCTATATCAAGTATTTTCCCGCTTAAAACCCGCATCAGTTTTGTCTGGGCATGCGGGTTCAGCTGGTAATGTAACCCGCGTATCACACCATACGATGACCTGGACTGGTTATCCTGTATAAATTGAATGTCAATACCTTCATCTTCAAATTGTTTTTGATTATAACTCTCAAAAAAATATCCACGGCTGTCCTTAAAAACAGTGGGTTCAATGATGAAGAGGCCGGGGAAATCTGTTTTGATGAATGGCATTTTTTTAATGGATAATTTTTTAATGGATAATTGATAATTGGTTAATGGATAATTTATTTAATGGATAATGGATAATTGGTTAATGGATAAT
>CAZBIK010000202.1:0-2403 GCA_964491955.1 uncultured Ferruginibacter sp. | reverse complement strand
TTTTGTTTAAAAAACTCGATCGTCTCTTCCAGCCCGTCCTTGAATTTTTTTCCGGGCTGGTAACCGAGCAACTCTTTTGCTAAAGTGATATCTGCCAGCGAATCCCTGATATCTCCTTCCCTGGGCTCACGGTAGGTGGCTGCAAAATCACTTTGTAAATATTCTGTACAGGCATGGTATAAATAATTGACCGAAAAATTTTCACCGATGGCTACATTATATGATTTATTCAATGCTTCGGGATTATCAGTAAGCATTCCTTTTATATTCACCTGTACGGCATTGTCGATAAAAGTAAAATCACGGGTTTGCCCGCCATCACCATTTATAAAGACCGGTGTCCGGTTCAGGATTTTTTTTACAAACAAGGGTATCACGGCAGCATAAGCCCCGTCGGGATCCTGCCTGGGGCCGAAAATATTGAAATACCTGAAGCCCATCAGTTTGATGCCATATACATCAGCAAAGACCTGTGCATACAGTTCATTGGTTTTTTTGGTGGCGGCATAAGGAGATAAGCAATTGCCGGTTCTGTTTTCCTGTTTGGGTAATGCGGGATCATCCCCATAAACTGAGGATGAAGAAGCGTAAACCAGTTGCTTGATCTTATTATCTACAGCTGCTTTCAACATATTGGCAAAGCCGGTCACGTTCACTTCCGTAAAATAAACGGGTTCTTTGATGCTGCGGGGTACTGATCCCAGTGCAGCCTGGTGGCTCACATAATCCATCCCTGCACAGGCCAGTTGGCATGTTTCTGCATTCCGGATGTCACCTTCTAAAAATTCAAAAGCAGGAAACTTACGCAAAATATCAAGGTTGCTTTGAAACCCGTTGGAAAGGTTATCCAGCACCCGTACTTTTTTTGCTCCGTGCTTCAGTAAATATTCAGCGATATGGCTGCCGATGAACCCGGCACCGCCCGTTACTAAAAATGAAGATCCGCTTAAATCCTTTGTATGAAATGTATTGCTCATTTTCCTTTGCTATAAACTCCAGTATTTCCTGGTTGTGATCCTGTTCCTGTAAATCCCTTTAAGGTCTGCTATAATTGCCTGTTCTTTGGTAATGGATGCAAAATACGCATCATCCAGTTTTTTATAGGCATCATGCGGTACCGTTATCAAAACGGCATCATAGTCATTGCCCGTTTCGGGGGTTAATTCAAAACCGTATTCATGTTTCAGTTCAGCACTGTCGGCATGCGGATCGGTAACATGCACATTCAGTGAAAAGGCTTTCAGTTCTTTGATCACATCGGCCACTTTGCTGTTGCGGATATCACTTACATTCTCTTTAAAGGTGGCGCCCATCACCAGCACTTTGGCGTCTTTTACATTGCCGTTGGTTTGAATAATGTTTTGCAGGATCTTCCTGGCCACATAACCCGCCATCGCATCATTGATAAAACGGCCGGCCAGGATCACCTGTGAGTTATAACCCAGTTTTTTAGATTTATAGGTCAGGTAATAGGGGTCAACACCAATACAATGCCCGCCAACCAGCCCTGGCTGGAATTTTAAAAAATTCCATTTGGTACCGGCTGCTTCCAGCACTTCGTAAGTATTGATATTCATTTTATCGAAGATGATGGAGAGTTCGTTCATCAGGGCAATGTTCAGGTCGCGTTGTGTGTTCTCTATAATTTTTGCTGCTTCGGCAACTTTGATGGAAGAAGCCCTGTGTACCCCGGCCTTAACCACCAGTTCATATACTCTGGCAATGGTTTCCAGGCTTTCGGCACAGCAGCCACTCACCACTTTGATGATGGTGCTGATGGTATGTTCCTTATCCCCGGGGTTGATCCGTTCGGGTGAATAGCCGATCATATAATCTTCCGTCATTTTAAGCCCGGATAGTTTTTCAATGATGGGCACACAATCTTCTTCGGTACAACCGGGGTACACCGTACTCTCATACACCACATAATCGCCCTTCTTGATCACTTTGCCTATGGTTTCACTGGCACGGGTAACCGGTACCAGGTCCGGCACATTGTGTTCATCAACCGGCGTGGGAACGGCCACAATAAAGAAGTTTGCCTTGCGCAATACATCAAGGTCGTTGGTAAATTCAATATCGCAACCATCAAAAGCTGCTGCCTCCAGTTCCTGGCTCGGATCAATGCGGTTGCGCATCATCTCCACCCGTTCGGCATTGATATCAAAACCGATCACTTTGATCTTTTTTGCAAACTCCAGGGCAATGGGGAGGCCTACATAGCCCAGCCCGATCACGGCCAAAGTCTTTTTTTTATCTAACAGATCCTGGTACATGTTGAATGGATAATTATTAATTGAATAATGGGTAATTAGCTTTTGCTTTCAAACTCCTTTGGTAATTTATTCAGTTCTTCTTTTGGTAAACTTTTAAAATAATCATAGGTGATCTTCAATCCCTCAG
>CAZBIK010000201.1:2226-6897 GCA_964491955.1 uncultured Ferruginibacter sp. | reverse complement strand
TATCCAAAAGGAAAGATTAAATTTGGGAAGCAGTAAAAGAAAAGGTTGTTCGTTGGTCGTTGATCGTTGTCCGGAAGGAGTTTTTCGATCAACGAACAACGATCAAACGACCGGCATTAAAAAATACATGAAACTATTAACCCATATACCGTCCTGGCTCAAAAACAAATACCTTCTTACAGGTACTTTTTTTGTAATATGGATGCTTTTCATCGACCAGAAGGACATCCTGGCAGGTTTTGAAAGCAGGGAGAAACTGAATAAACTTCAAAAAAGTGAGCAACATTTTAAACAATTAATAACAGAATCACAGGTTGAACTTGATCTGTTAAAAAATAATGCCCAAAGTATTGAAAAATATGCAAGGGAAAAATATATGATGAAAAAAGACAATGAAGATCTTTTCATTGTTAAACCCCTCCCGGAAAACAAATAATTTTAGTTTTAAAAGCAATATTCCTGTTTAACAGCCGTTTATGAACACGGATAAAGGATATTTAATTTCTTAACACAAGCAACTAAACAGCTAATGCACAATTTTACCCCGGAAGACCTGTTACAATATTTGTATCATGAAACTTCCCCAGCACAAACTGCCGCTATTAAGGCCGCTTTGGAAACAGACTGGAGTTTGCGTGAAAAATTTGAAGTGATAACATCGGCCCAAAAAAGGCTGGAAGCACTGAAAATGTCGCCAAGCCAGCAAACCATTGACAATATTTTGAATTATGCTGAAAAAGCAATTGCAGAACTTTCGCCACAGGCCTGATTTGCAAATGCTTTTCATGTAATTTTATCCTCCCGCCAAAACCGGGAGGTTTTTTATGACAAAAAAGGAACGGTACCGGTTTTTTACAGACTATTTCCTCGAACATGCCCCGGATGCAGAAACTGAACTGGTTTACAATGATCCTTTTCAGTTACTGGTTGCTGTTATTCTTTCGGCCCAATGCACGGATAAAAGAGTGAACCAGACCACCCCCCGTATTTTTGAAAAATTCCCCGATGCTGATTCAATGAGCAAGGCAACATTTGAAGAGCTGTTTCCGTTAATAAAAAGTATTTCGTACCCCAATAATAAAACCCGGCATTTGATCGGGATGGCAAAAATGCTTATCGGAAAATTTCACGGAGAAGTACCCATGACTGTTGAGGAGCTGGTAAAATTACCAGGAGTAGGCCGGAAAACAGCCAATGTAATCACTTCAGTTATTGACAACCAGCCCAACATGGCCGTAGACACGCATGTTTTCAGGGTAAGCGCCAGGTTGGGACTTACAACAAATGCAAAATCACCTTTAGAAACAGAAAAACAACTGATCAAAAATATTCCGGGGCCCTATATTCATGTTGCCCACCACTGGTTAATATTGCACGGGAGGTATATTTGCACAGCCCGGAATCCCCGTTGCGGGGAATGCGGATTAATTGGTATTTGTAAATTTGTTAATAAAAAAACTAAAAGTTGATTTATTATTGCAGAATAATCGTTTTATTTGCACATACACCCCCGGTCCCTTTAAAACCCCAGCCAGTTTATTTTTAAAATGGACAAAAAGAAATGAAAAAGATCACTACCATTTTCAGCATTATCCTAATGCTCACTGTATCTGTTGAAAAAGCTTCGGCACAGTTTTATTTTTATGACAACAACTATTACGATACCCCCCTTACATTTGAAGTTGGCGGCTCAGTTGGCGCTATGAACTGTTTAACGGATATTGGCGGAAATAAAGGTATCGGTAAAAAATTTGTAAAGGACCTGAACCTCGGCAAAACCGGGGTTGCCGGCAGTATCTACCTGAGTGCCATGTACCAATACATGTTTGCCGTTAGGCTTGAAGCAACGTTTGGTACAATATCTGCCGATGATAAAGTTCTGGAAAAGGTTAAGGAAACCACGTTTGGCCGTTACGACCGTAATTTAAACTTTACTTCAAAGATCACTGATTTTATGCTGGGCGTGGAAATACACCCATTGTATATTTTCAACAGCAAGAAAGAAGACTGGACACCACCCAGTTTTTCTCCATACCTGCTGGGAGGGGTTGGTTTTTTCTCCTTTAAACCCCAAACAAAAATTGGCGGCAGAACCGTTGACCTGCAGCCCTTAAGTACCGAAGGCCAGGGATTTGCAGAATACCCCGACAGGAAACCATATAAATTAAACCAGATAAACATTCCACTGGGTGCCGGCATCAAATATGAATTAAGTTCCACTTTAAATATCAGGGCCGAATTTGTTTACCGTGTTTTAAATACCGATTACCTGGATGATGTAAGCAGGGAATATATTGACCCAACCTTATACGCCAATTATTTTACAGGTGCAAAACTCACCAATGCATTGTTGCTGAATGACCGCAAATATGAACTGGATCCCACCAATTTATCAAAAAACGGAGATCAGCGCGGAAATCCTGATAACAATGATGCATTCTTTTCTTTCAGCATCAAGGTTGGGTACACTTTCGGCAGGGAAAAGATCAGGCGATAAAAATTATTATTTATAAAAAAACCTTTCAGAAATCTGAAAGGTTTTTTTTATGCCTGTATTTTTTTAAAGCAGGTTGCGGATCTCATCCACCAGTTCGCCCTTGGTAATGGGTATTCCCATAATTTTATTAAATGCCTTTGCATCTGTAAAATAAACGTCGCGTATGATCTTTACCAATTGCCCGTTGTTGATCTCGGGGATCAATACAGTATCAAAATTTTTCAGGATATCGCCCAAATTCTTGGGGAATGGCCTGATATAACGCAGGTGGGCATGTGATACAGCAAGGCCTTCTTTTTGCAATTCCCTACAGGCGCTTTTGATAACACCATATGTACTTCCCCATCCCAATACCAGTACCTTTCCTCTTTCTTCGCCACTGTCTAAACGCTGGTCGGGAATAAAATTGGCGATCATATCCACCTTGGCCTGCCTGATCTTGACCATACGCTGGTGGTTCTCCGGTTCATAACTGATATTCCCGGTCACATCCTGCTTTTCCAGTCCGCCAACCCGGTGCTCCAGCCCGGGTGTTCCGGGAATGGCCCATGGGCGCACCAGTTTATCATCTCTTTTATATGGTTGAAACTTACCGTTATCATCCATGATGCCCGCAAAATTCTGCGATGCAAACTGGGTTTTAATTTCAGGCAGGTCGGCTGCAACAGGAAATTTCCAGGGTTCAGCACCATTGGCAATATAACCATCGCTTAAGAACATCACCGGGGTCATGTGCTGAACCGAGATCCTGGCTGCTTCATATACTGCGCTGAAACAATCGCTGGGTGTAGAAGCAGAAATGACCGGCATGGGGCATTCGCCGTTCCTGCCATAATAAGCCTGCATCAGGTCGCTTTGTTCTGTTTTTGTGGGCAAGCCCGTTGATGGTCCGCCCCGCTGAATATTTACAATGATCAGCGGTATCTCCAGCATCACAGCCAAACCCATCGCTTCTCCTTTGAGAGCAATACCGGGGCCGCTGCTGGTGGTAACTGCCAGGCTGCCTCCATAACTGGCTCCAATAGCCGATGTTATGGCTGCGATCTCGTCTTCGGCCTGGAAAGTTTTTATTCCAAAATTTTTATACCGGCTCAGCTCGTGTAAAATATCGCTGGCAGGAGTAATGGGGTAACTGCCTAAAAATAATGGCAGCCCGCTTTTTTCCGATGCGGCGATCAATCCGTATGCCAGGGCCTGGTTACCCATGATGGACCGGTAGGTACCGGGATCCATTTTAGCTTTGGCAACAGTATACCTTGTGGTAAAGGTTTCGGTTGTATCGCCATAATGATACCCTGCCTTTAAGGCCTTTACATTACTTTCAAATATCTCGGGCTTTTTGCCAAACTTGTCTTTAATAAAATCAATGGTGCTGTCCATATCCCGGTTATACATCCAGTATAAAAAACCCAGTACGAACATATTCTTTGCACGGTCTTTCTCCTTAACACCCATGGTAATATCTTTCAGGGCCTCCCTGGTCATTTTGGTCACATCCATCCTGATCACTTCATAATTTCCCAGGCTGTCATCCTCCAGCGGGTTTACCCCTTCCGGATAATTGGCCAGGCGCAGGTTTTTTGCATCAAAACCGTCTTCATTGGCAATGATCCGTCCACCCGGTTTAAGGCCCATCAAATTTGTTTTTAAAGCGGCTGCGTTCATAGCTACCAGTACATCACAGGCATCTCCCGGGGTAAAAACCCTGTCGGATGAGAACCTGAGCTGGTATCCGCTCACCCCGGGCAGTGTGCCTATCGGGGCCCTTATCTCGGCCGGAAAATCGGGGAACGTGGCCAGGTCGATACCCAGCATGGCCGTGTTGTTGGTAAACTGGCTCCCGGTCAACTGCATACCATCGCCACTGTCGCCGGCAAATTTTATGACGACGTCATTTAATACTTCCTGCTTATTGCTCATGTGATATTTATTGTATGGCGAAGTTAACAATTTACCCATTTGAAAAAACATAACATCAGTCATATTTTAACCTGATAAAGGCACAATTTGAAATTATTAAATTAGGTTTGCCGAAACATTCTGAATGTACGATCTGCATGATTTTTTAACGCCCGTAACCGTTCATGAACTGAATGATGACAAAGGGTATACCGATGGCCAGCTGGCCAAACATATAACCATTTACGAAAATGAACTGCCTGATATTACCCATG
>CAZBIK010000201.1:0-2216 GCA_964491955.1 uncultured Ferruginibacter sp. | reverse complement strand
ACCAGGGGGAGCGATATTGCTGAAAACGCAAAACATGCGGCAGACAGTAACCGCAAACAACTGTACCAATTACATTATTGGCACAACGAGGTGACCATTGCAGATATGGGGAATATAAAGTACGGGGCTACTTTAAACGACAGTTACGCTGCTGTAAAAACTGTTTTGGCCGAATTGTTACGGATGAATAAAACAGTGGTCATCCTCGGCGGCTCACATGATATAACCCTGGCGCAGTATTTTGCCTATAAAGAACTGCAGCAGGTGGTGGAAGCAACCTGTATTGATGCCACCATTAACCTGAAAGGTGAAAATCCCCTGCGCAGCGAAAATTTTTTACTGGAAATGCTTACCGGTGAACCCAACCTGGTCAGGCATTATAACCATATCGGTTTTCAAAGCTATTTTGTACATCCCCGCATGCTGGAGACCCTGGACAAACTCCGGTTTGACTGTTACCGGGTAGGTACAGCCCGTGAAAATATAGAAGAGATGGAACCGGTTATCCGGAATACCCATTTACTGAGCTTTGATATCAGCGCCATAAAATACAGCGATTCCCCGGCAAGCATTGAAAGCCCCAATGGGTTTACAGGTGAGGAAGCCTGCATATTGGCCAGGTTTGCGGGACTGAGCAATAAAGTAAACAGTTTTGGTATTTATGGCTACCTGCCTCACCTGGATGTAAAAGAACTCAGTGCCAAACAGGTTGCTCAAATGCTTTGGTATTTTATTGATGGCAAAAACCGCAGCAGGCAGGAAGCATCCATTGAAGAAAGGGACCAGTTTAATGAGTACCATACCAGTTTTACAGAAGTGGAATCCATTTTCCTGCAAAGTAAAAAAACAGGGCGCTGGTGGATGCAGTTACCCAATAAAAAATTCGTTCCCTGCAGCTACAATGATTATATAAACGCCAGCCGAAATGAAATACCGGAAAGATGGCTGCGGGCACAGGAGAGAGAATAAAGTAAATGTGCAAATATGCAAATGTGCAAATAACCCAATGAAAATACAGGGAACCGAAACTTCAATATACCCTGCCTGCCTAATGGCAGGTTCAATATTTCTTTTTACCCTATTCTTATCAAAATAAATATCAAAAACTGCAATAACTAAATAAGCAGGTTCTCCGCGGCATAAATATGTCAATTATTTTATGCTTGACACAGGAAAAAAAAATTAATAATTTTCCCGGTCAGGCAACAGAATATTAACCCGGGGAGTCTAACAATTGCTGTAAACCCCTATTTATCCTTTAACCATCAAACTATTTTTTATGAAAAAAATATGTACGCTGCTTTGGTTTACAATCCTGGCCTTTGTATTTAAGGCAACAGCACAACCCGGTACAGCCTGTAATGCAGAATTTGCAACACAGTTCCTGAACAGCAATACGGTTAAATTTAACCCGGTGATCACTGAAGGGGCTCCATTGGTTCAGCATTTCTGGCATTTTGGCGATGGTTCCCCGGTCAATCAGCAGGTTTCACCTACACATACTTACGCATTACCGGGCACTTATGCTGTTGTGCATACCATTGCCAGGGTAAACCAGAATAATGTACCCGTATGTACCCAGTCATTTACCAGGCAGGTAACCATCAATGCGGCCTGTAACCTGGTGGTTAATTTCAGCTGGTCTTTTACAGCAGCCAATCCTTTAACGGTTGCTTTTCAAAATTTATCTGTCCCTTTATCCAATACAGATTCCATCACCTGGCAGTTTGGAGACAACAGTACATCACATGCTGTAAACCCGGTGCATACGTATGCCAATCCGGGTACTTACAATGTTTGTTTAATAGTAATAAAAATCCCAACACCAACAAGCGGCCCCTGTATAAGATATATCTGTAAAACAGTGGTCGTTCCGCCGCCCTGCAACCTGGTGGTCAATTTCACTTCGCAACCGGATCCAAATCATCCGTTGAGGGTCAAATTCACTAACACCAGCACACCCATTCATCCAACGGATTCTTTAAAATGGACCTTTGGCGACGGCACTTCACTCAGCGGTGTACAAAGCGATCCGAATGTTGCGGCACCGACGCATAACTATACAAATGCAGGTACTTATACAGTTTGCTTAAGGGTGAAGAAAAGGAACAACGCCACAACGGATACGAGATGTGTCCGTGAAAAATGCAATACCATTATAGTTCCGCCGCCCTGCAACCTGGTGGTCAATTTCACTTCGCAACCGGATCCAAATC
>CAZBIK010000200.1:0-6960 GCA_964491955.1 uncultured Ferruginibacter sp. | reverse complement strand
AGCCTTCATGTAATTTGCATTCAATATCGCATATTCCGTTGCTTTTCTTACCCCGTTTTCTCCCAGCATTTTTATATAGGCATAACTGATCAGCAGGATACTGGCACTGCCGTATGGTGCTGCACTTACAGCGGGAATATTGGTTTCCGTTGAGTGTAATGTGTCACTTACATGATGGCCCGGTAAAAAAGGTTTCAACTTATTATTTACACAAATGGGTCCAACACCCGGCCCGCCGCCTCCATGCGGTATGGCAAATGTTTTGTGTAAATTCAAATGGCATACATCTGCACCGATCATACCCGGGCTGGTCAACCCAACCTGTGCATTCATATTGGCGCCATCCATATACACCAGGCCTCCATTATCATGAATTATTTTACATATCTTTTTAATGCCGTCTTCATACACACCATAGGTGCTTGGGTATGTAACCATGAAAGCTGCAAGATTGGCCTTATGTTCTTCTGCTTTTAATTTAAGGTCGGTTACATCAATATAACCTTTGTCATCACTTTTAACAACCACTACCTTCATGCCCGCCATGATAGCACTGGCAGGGTTAGTGCCATGCGCAGAGATAGGGATCAAAACGATATTCCTGTGGCCTTCATTGCGGTGTGCATGGTATGCCCTGATGGTGAGCAAACCTGTATATTCCCCTTGGGCGCCACTGTTGGGTTGTAATGAACAGGCCGTAAATCCGGTGATCTTGCTTAAATAGGCTTCCAGTTTTGAGATCATATATTGATATCCCTTTGTTTGCGAAGCAGGGGCAAAAGGATGTATGGAACTGAACCCGGGCCAGCTAACCGGAATTAATTCTGTTGCGGCATTTAGTTTCATGGTGCAGCTGCCCAGACTGATCATGGAGGTATTTAAACTCAGGTCTTTATTCTCCAGGGATTTGATATAACGCATCATCTGGCTTTCACTGCGGTGCGTATTAAAAACCGGGTGTGATAAATAAGCGGATGTTCTTTTACCAAACAAGGCATCAGCCTCATCAAAAGATAAGCTGAAAGCATTTGAAGTAACCGCTTTAAAAATAGCAGCCAGGTTTTTTTCTGTTTCACCAATATCATTGCTGGTCACTTCATCAATGGATAAACTCACCGTTCCATTGTCATGATAATGAAAATTGGCTTTGTTCTTATCAGCCACTTTTTTAAATATATTTATATCGGCCACTTCAAAAGTGATCGTATCAAAGAATTCTCCGGTCAAAACTTTTATACCGGTATTTTTCAATCCTCTTGCAATGGCTGCTGTTAACACATGAATGCGCAGAGCAATTTTTTTCAACCCTTCCGGGCCGTGATAAACAGCATACATAGCCGCCATATTGGCCAGCAAAGCCTGGGCTGTGCAAATGTTGGAAGTTGCCTTTTCGCGTTTGATGTGCTGCTCCCTTGTTTGAAGGGCCATCCGGAGGGCACGGTTGTTCTGTGCATCAATACTTACGCCGATGATGCGGCCCGGGATGCCGCGTTTAAATTCATCCCTGGTTGCAAAAAATGCAGCATGGGGCCCGCCATAGCCCAATGGAACGCCGAAACGCTGTGCAGATCCAATGGCCACATCAGCCCCCAGCTCGCCCGGTGGTGTTAATAAAGTGAGTGCCAGCAGGTCGGTTGCCATAACCACATAGCCATTCACTACATGAACCTTTTTGATAAAGTCACGGTGGTCCTCAACCGAACCGATGCTGTTTGGATATTGTACAATGGCACCAAAATAACTTTCATCCAGCGATGCTGTTTTATAGTCGCCGCTGATCAGTTCTATGCCAATGGGTGCAGCCCTTGTTACCAGAACTTCTTTGGTCTGTGCAAAAATATGGTTGTCGACAAAAAACCTGGGTGCAGTGATTTCCTCTCCTTTGTTCTTGTGATGGAAAAGCATGGCCATGGCTTCAGCAGCAGCAGTAGCTTCATCCAGCAGGCTGGCATTGGCCAGTTCCAGGCCGGTAAGATCGCAAACCATGGTTTGGTAGTTGAGTAAACTTTCCAGCCGTCCCTGTGAAATCTCGGCCTGGTAAGGGGTGTATTGTGTGTACCATCCCGGGTTTTCAAAAATATTGCGTAAGATCACACTGGGTGTAATGGTATTGTAGTATCCCTGCCCGATATAGGTTTTATATATTTTATTGCGGGCAGCAATTTTTTGCAATTCTTCCAGGTATTCAAATTCTGTTTGTGCTGCAGGAAGATTCAACGGTTTTTTTAAGCGGATGGCGGCAGGAACCGTTTTGCCGATCAGTTCATCCAGGCTATCTGTGCCGATCGTTTTCAGCATCTCCCTGGTTTCTGTTTCATTTGGGCCAATGTGGCGGCCTGCAAATTCGTTCTGTTGTTGTTCAAAAAGATTCATATGATTAATTGAAGTTTCTTTTACTGAATTTCGGTGGCGCAAATTTACGATATCACAACAAGATTTAATCCTAATAAGTTTGGTACTTTTGGCCTGTGGAAAATTAGGGGATACTACTTCGCTCATTTTAGCAGTTAACTGATCAAAATCATGTATTATGAATGAGCTATGTAGCACTCAGTACTACTTCGCTCATTTTAGCAGATAACTGATCAAAATCATGTACTGTTAAAGGGTTATTTATTACTAAGTCTAAACTGTAAAACACCTGTACAAATGGAAGAGGGACTATTGCATAACTGGGAAAAAAAGTCAGCAGACCACCAAAAACTGTACAAACAATACCTGCATCGTGCCGATAAACGAAAAGTACTGAAATTATTGCCTGATCTTCATGAAGAAGCGTTTGAAAAGATAGACTGCCTGCAATGCGCCAACTGTTGTAAAAGCTATTCTCCCAGGTTTAAAACGCCCGATATAAAACGTATTGCCAAATATTTAAAGATGAAGGAAGGTGATTTTATCAACACCTATTTGTTTGTTGACAGTGAAGGTGATTATGTTTTAAGATCCAAACCATGCCCTTTTTTAGGTGCAGATAATTATTGCAGCATCTACGAAGAACGTCCATCTGATTGCCACCGGTTTCCTTATACCGATGAAGATGTACTATTGAAAAGACAACCACTTACACTCAAGAACAGCAGTTTTTGTCCCATTGTGTATTATGTGCTGGAGAGGTTAATTGCTGTAAAATAACAGACTAATCGTTTTTCTCAAAATTCTCTTTCTTGATTTTTATTCTTGACCTGAGAAAATCAGGCAAAGTTTTATCAGCTTCTTCCAGTTTTGCAAGGCTCGCAAACCTGGCTTCCTTCTCAGGTAAAAAATAAATGTAGTTTAAATACAGGTAATGCATCAGCATTCTGTTGTAAGCATCAAGTTCATTGTCTTTTATTATGGTAAGCAACTGATCTTCCAATTGAATCCTTTTTTTTGTTTCGGCCAATGCCCTTCCCAAACGGCCAATGCTGCCGTAATAATGTTTTTCAACAGGGTTTTCAATTCTGAAACTGATTCCTAAAAGCAATTCCTGAACTTCAATATTTAATTCTTCCAGTTCTTTAATGTAAGTATTTCTTCCAGCCCAGGCATAGCTTCCATCGCTTGCCCGTTCAAACCTGTCATTCATGATATTTAAATGGGCTCTTAAAAATACCTGCCAGTTAACAGTTTCAGCCGACAACATGGCAATATTTAAAGCGTGGTACCTGGGGCTTTGATCCATGCTACATCCACCCATAACACGGCGGTTCCTTTTCATTTCAAGTGCATCTGCTTTTGAAATATACCTGGCAACGTAATCTTCAAATTCATCACCTGTTATAGTATTCTTTTCTTTAACCTCCTTTACAGCATCGGCCAGCAGTTGTTTAAATTTTTCATTTGGAACAAGGGTTTGATTGATCCATGCTTTTTTCATACTGTCCAAAGCATACCATTTGTATTCTTTATATGAAGCGGGTACGTCTTTCTCTGTTATGTGTTTTGTATTTTTATCAAGGTAATTACTAAATGCAAATACTTTACTTTTTTTATTTTTGGTATCTGAATAGCGGGTAAATCTGCTATCCTTCATGGCTGTTTCAGTAAATATATCTACAGTAGTATCTATTACACAATCTGCATATAATATCATCCGGGCATATTTTTCAGGAATTTTAGTTTTCTTAAATTCAGCTGTAATATAGAAGGCATCCAGACTTTCTTCAGAAAACTCCGATTTTTTATAATGCTTGATCACCCATTTACCCTGAAATGATTTATTGAAATAGTCAGGATCATTTTCTATTCTTATTTCCGGTTCACCATAATCTATTAATGTTTGCCCCGAAAACTCTACAATCCACTTTTTATCATAGTAATCTTTGTAGCGGCTTTTAAGTATGAGCATTTTGTAATCTACCTCTGCCTCCTTATATTTTTTAACAAACTCCTCAAAATTGATGTTATTGTTGATATCTGCAAGTGCCTCTTTAATATTTCCATTTTCCATCGAAACATGATTACCAATACCCTGGCTTACGGCATAATAAACCCTGTTTAATTCGCATCGTTTAAATTTCAAGTTCAGGGAATCAACAATATAAGTAAGTTGATTCATGGTGACATCACTATAGATCAAACCATTGTTGTAGGTTTTAAATTCACTGTTGTAATCACCGGTTTGGGCGTTGCAGGAAAAAATAGCAAAGAGTGAAAGTGCAGTTATAAGGTGTGTCATTTTCATATGTTTAAGATTCAACAACGGTTGAAATTGCATAAACGTATGACCATTATTTTAAAAAAAAGTTAAACGAAAAACATCGTGAACACAAAAATGATCCGGTTATTTTTATTTGAAACGCCTATTTTTATTTAGCTGTTAGTTCAGCGTAAGCTGCACCCAATGGCCTTTCTATTCCACTGCCTTTCCATTCGGGTGAACCGGGTATTTCAGTTGCTTTTAAAATCTCTTCCCTGGTCTTGCCTGCTTTTATTTCTGCTTCGGTAAATTTTAAAACATTGCCCAGGTAATCGCCAAATGCGCTCAGGTCATCTCTGTTTAACAACACATCATAACCCTGGCCGGCGTGGCCACATATAAATGTTGTTTTTTTAGGGAACGTTTTTATCGCTTTGTTCAGCACTTTAATCCAGCTGGAGATATCGGCACCTGCTGCTTTATCTACATAGGGATGCCGGCGGTTAAAGACCAGGTCGCCAACATGTACAATATCTGCCCTGGTAAAATGAATGAAACTGTCGCCATTGGTATGCCCGGCACCAAAATGGTGCAGGCAGATCTTTTCCCGGCCGATCCTTTCGCACCAGGTATCGGTATAGGTTTGATCGGGATACAGTTGTTTATCTTCAGTTTTTTGTTTAACTGCTGATTGCTGCTGGTTTATTTTGCTGTTCGCATGGGCAAGTACATGCGGCACCAGTCCTTTAAAGGCGATATTGCCCCCGGAATGATCACCATGGTGATGGGTATTGATCAGTAAACGGAAAGGTCTTTCACTTTTCTTTTTCAGTTCATCGATCAAATGCTGGGCAGAATCCGGAAACTGGCTGTCTACCACAACAGCGCCTTCCCTCGAAAGGTAAAATGCAATGGTGCCGCCTTTTTCGGTAAAGATCCCGATATCATCCGTGAGCATTTTTATTTTCCAGGCAGGGTCATTTAAAAAAGAGGCCAGCGAATTTTTGTTTAATAAAGCCAGGCCGGCTATGGTTAAACCGGTATTGCGAAGAAATGATCTGCGTTGCATGATGATGAATTTTAAGTATTCATTTTGAAAAAAGTAACTGGTATATTGTTTGATAACATGGAAAACACCTAAAAGTTTACCCGGTTGAATAATCAGAGATTCTGAATGGCAATTCTCCTGTTATTTTTCAGCCGTTTAAAATGAGATGGTGTAAGGCCTGTAACTTTTTTAAACTGGGCTGATAAATGGGCGACACTGCTGTAATGTAATTTATAGGATATTTCAGTAAGGGTCATGTCCTTAAACATGATCAGTTCCTTGATCCGTTCAATTTTCATTGCAATAACGTATTGCTCAATAGTAGTTGCTTCAACTTCAGAAAAAAGATTGGCCAGGTAAGTATAGTTATAGTTGAGTTTTTTACTGAGGTAATCTGAAAAATTCGTGATTATTTTTTCTTCGGTATGATACACATAGTCTACAACAACTTTTCTTATTTTCTCGATAATAGCCCCCTGCTTGTTTTCAAGCAATTCAAGCCCTACTTTTTTAATTTTATCGTTTAGTTTTCTCTTTTCATTATCTGTTAGGTCTTCTTTCGTTTCCACTTCTCCAAGTTCAACTTTAACCGACTCTATTTCAAGTTCCTCGAGGGCTTCTTTTACTACTACCTTGCAGCTGAGACAAGCCATATTCCTGACATATAATTTCATAGGGTTAAAATTTAAGTTAAATATACAGCTTTTATTTCCTTGCCATATGAAGCAGTAAATGTGAAATACGGCAGTATAATAAATGTCCGGGTATTTTAAATCAAATCCGTATAGCAGGTTCGCCCATAATACGACTTCGCTCAATAGGCTCTCTGTGATCTATTTCAGATCAACTTCGTCTAAAAATGTTTTTATAGCGCTTAGATTCCGGGTTTTGTTATCGTGCATGGTCCCATGGCCGGCACCTTCAATTTCAACGTACCTGGCATTGGGTACCAGGTGCTGAAAATATTTTACCGTTGCAGGGCGGGCTTCATCAAATTCGCCGGTGATGAAGAGCGTTGGTACTTTAATGTTTTTCAGACTTTGCACGCGGTCGTAATTGATCAGTGTACCGGTTGCCGTAAATTCAGTTGGCCCCCACATATAATTGTAAATAAATTTATTGCTTTGATAAGTAGCCGTGTCCAGTTCACTGGTTAAACGGGTATTTCTAATGCCAAAGTTCCTGCTGAAAACTTCATTGGCATTTTTATATGCCGCTGATTCAAAGTCATGATTACGCTCCCCGGTTTTAATGGCCTGCTGAATGGAATCCGGTAATGTGCTGATCAGCGTAT
>CAZBIK010000199.1:0-6983 GCA_964491955.1 uncultured Ferruginibacter sp. | reverse complement strand
AAAATAAGTGTTTCCGCCCGGGTCGGTTACCGGGATATCGTTCCAGTACACTTTTACATTCCGAACACCAAATGGTGAACGCAGCGAACTGCCCCGGATATTGATCCGGTAACTGCCCGGTGACCGTTCTTCCATTCTTGCCCCGGCAATGGAATTGAAAGCATGAACCAGGGAGGCTTTATTATACCTGTCGGAATTGCTGTTGTTTAAAACCTTTACAATGGTGCCGCAACTGATCGCCCGGTTCTGTTCAAAAGCAGTTATTACAACCTCGTTCAATGTGGTTATGGAATCTGAAACCGTTTGTTTCTCCTGGGCAAAAGAGAATTGATGCAGGAGCAGGCAAAAAACAAGGCTTTTTGAAAATTTTTTCATGTAAGTCAGTTCGTAAGTTAAGCAAAGTAGTTTTTTTATGCAACGAACCAAAATCTTTTGAGCGGGTTGGGCCACTCAAAAGATTTTTTACAGTCCGTTGTTTAATAATATTACAATTTCTGGAACTTGATCTTCAGGTCAATACCCTCGCCTTTTACGGTCATGTAGTATGATCCCGAAGAAAGCTGGCCGATATATATTCCCAGTGCATTTGTTCCTTTTTTAAGCAGGGTCGTATTTTGTAACATTACCCTGCCGCCATTATCAACGATAGCCCATTCGGCGCTGCATGCAGCTGAAGAAGTGATAACTGAATTCACTTCGGAGCCTACCGGGTTTGGAGTTATGGTGATGTCGTTTTGTATACCCGGCAATGTTACTTTTACAACATTTGAATAGCGGTAATTGCCGTTTTTATCAACCATCTTCAGCCGGTAATAAACCTGTTGCGATTCCAGGTCAGCCACATTAACATCATCGAATGTATAATTGCTTTCAGTAGAAGGTGTGCCATTTGCAGTTACCGTACCAATAGGCGAAAATTGCTGTGCATCAATGCTTCTTTCTACAATATAATGCGAGGTGTTTAATTCATTCGTGGTTTTCCAGTTAAGATTGGTGGTGGTATTGTTTTTCAGGTTTCCTGTGAATGTGATCAGCTGCAACGGCAATGTGGCATTGGTAGCTGCAAAATAGAAAGAAGAAAAACCTGTAACATTAACCTGCAACACATAACCGTTTGCTCCATGCGTTAGATCTGCCAGCAATGTGTTTGACGGTGTTAACAGTTGAGTTGTAGTTGATGTGATCGAAGAACCACAGGGATCGTTATTTTTTATCACTTTTAATTGCAGAATAGAACCCAACCCGCTTAACGGATGTGCTGCAAGGGCGTCAAATTCGGCTTTTGAAATATAAAGCCTTACTTTGACCGGTGTTGCAAAACTGGTAACAGCAGGTGAAATGGTTATATTTCTATCGAGGTAATGCACCCCGCCTTTAACCCGGATGGCACCCGAATTTTTATAAAAGGATGAAGTAACTGCTCCAAGGTTTTGCCCCATAGCATGTATCTCTGCCATGATATTACCATCAGGGCCTGTAATGGGTACCCATAAGAAATTATTATTTCCATCTATAGTTACCGTAGTTCCCGGGTTACAGGTATTGGCAGTACCATCTGCAACCGGAATGGTTTTGGGAATTGTACTTAATCCGGCTGCATCATTGTACCCGAGGAAAGTATATTTAACAACACAACCCGGGCATGCGGCTACCGTTGGGTTTCCTACGCCAGGCCCGGACGTGGCCGAATTATTATCCATTACCAGGAACAGGTCTTTTCCATTTGGGGAAAATGCCAGGTCCCTGTACCGGTTTGCGCTTTGAAAATAAGTTATGGTATCGCCTTCATTCGCAATACTGCCTGTAGCATTGCTTGGAAGTGTGGCAGTACCGGCTGCATTGAGTTTTAACCTGATCAAACGGCCCCATTTCAGGCCTCCGGCAACCAATGACCTGTTCCAGCCTGGAATTATTTTATTGCTGTAAAGGTCTAAGCCCGACCAGCCTTCTGATCTCCAGTTTGCATTACCCCCCGGATTTTGCCAGGTAGCCAATATTGACGGAACGGCGTATGCAGAAAAAAGAGGGTCTTTATATTGACCATTGGGGCCTGCATTAATATTATCCCTGTTGGTGCCTTCATTGCCAATAGGCGGGCAGGTTGACTTTCCATTATATGGAGCCGTAAAGGCAGGAAGTAGTGGATTGGGAGCAGTGGCATCGTTATAAGAAGTACCGGCCGAAACACTGGTATTGGTACCAATAGCAGAATTCCCATTATAATTTCCATCAGCTACATATCCTATTACTAATGGATGTCCATAATTTTTAAACCCTTCAATGATATTTATTTCATCATCACTGTATGGCCCGTGAGAGCTTCCATACAAAGTATTTGTAACTGTGTCATATGCAAAACCCTGGTTGTTTCTCATACCAATACTCCATACCGGGCTGGTAGCAGAATAGGGATTATCATTTGGTACCCATTCAGCAGGCCCGGTTTCACTGGTAACGGGATTATCTGATTCAAGGTTGTACCGCAGGATCTTTCCTTCCAATGAAGCCGGAACCTGGGAATATATTGGCCGGTACCTGTTCTCAAACTGGCCAGACCCCATATCGCCGGAGCCAAAAAATAAAAACTTGGGGCCGCCTGCTGTTACGGGTGCTATGATCAACCTTTGAGAATTATGGTCCTTGCTTCCCGGCAGGTCATTTTCTATGATCGCAGGGCTTTCTAACCTGTAAGTGGTGTTATTGTAGGTAAAGCGTACTATTTTATTCCTGTAAATGATACCATTGGGTGAAGTCCCGCTTATATACCTGTGTACATAGGTAACATATACAAAGTCATGATTGCTGGCATCGCCAAACCTTGGGTGAATGGCCAAACCTGCAAACCCGCCCTGAGGCCATGGGCTCCAGCTGGCCTGGCGTGCAGTTAATGTATCGTTGCCGGTACCACCTGTTCCAAGCCAGGTACTGCCAAAAGCAAGATCAAGCACAGTTCTTCTTCCACCATTAACAGAGCTCATTTTATAAACTTTATATCCTCTTGATTCAGTGATCCATAAGCTATCATCATGGCCATAGGTAATTTCCCATGGATAATTAAGGGCAGATGGCCCGGAGAGTACGGTTTGGGCAAAAATTTCATTCATCCGGCTTCCCTTTTCCAAAGGGTCGGTAACACAAATATCAAAAGTATGATTAGTACCTATTGCGCCCCCTACATTTTTATGAATCCTGATATAACAGGTATCGCCAACCGGAAGCGGGTTGGTAAGAGACGGTGTAACGAAAACCGTGGTTGATCCAACTCCACATGCTTTTTCTGTAAAAGATCCGCAAGTGCCGGAAAAAATCTGGATCCGCACACTGCCAATTCCCCCCCAACCGGTTCCGGGGTTGCTTATAATTACAGATGGGTATTTTGTTTTTGCTACAAACTTGTACCAAACATCAGAAGCTGTTGCTAACTGGCCACAGGCAGACGTAAGCGTATATGCCTGGTTGGTAGCGCCGGTCAATGTTTGAGCCAATAGCCGGCTGGTACCTGTTACACAGAGAGAATCTGTTCTGATAAGGGTAGCATTTGCACAATTATTATTGGCAGGCTGTGCCAGCAATATTCCTGTAAAAAAGAAAATGCACAGGGAGGTAAGGGTGAGGATTTTGATCGGGGATCTCATATCAAATTGGTTTTTCGGTATAACTGATTAGGATATTAACCGGTTAAAATACTACAACGTGTAGTATAAAAACCGGGTTAAGTATAGCTATTAACACATAATCTTAAAAAATATTGCAGGGCCCTAAAAAAATTATGATTGTATATTTTTTAGCATACAGCTGTCCCGCCTGTCATTTATTTTCATAATTCATGGTTTACAATAAAAAGCATGCCGTGTCGTTAAGTAGTAATTAAATTACTTTTTGTCGAATTATGACCAAATGGTTTAGATAAAAAAGTAATCTATTAAACGGTAATTATCCAATACATCCAGAGAAATCAATAAATATCCTTTATGAAAGCAATTTTATCCAATCGCTTAATCTGTCAAAAAACAGTATTGTTGTTTGTCATTTCATTATTGATTTCAACAATTGTTTTTGCACAGCCATCCAACGATAATTGCAACAATGCCATATCCCGTACATCAAGTACTTCGTGTAACAACAACAGCTACACTGTCCGCAATGCTACAGCCAGTGGAGGTGTTCCAGCCGGTTGTTCTGGCGGAACCCATTATGATGTATGGTTCAGCTTTACAGCCGTTAGCACTATTCATACAGCCACAGTAAGCAACAGGGGCAGTAATTTTACAACCCCAGAAGTTCAGATTTTCAGTGGTACCTGTGCAGCACTGGTTTCGGTAGCCTGTGCAACCGGGTCAACAGTAACTGCAACAGGATTAACGATTGGCAATACCTATTATGTCCGTGTATCCCATGTAGGAGCTGCGGTAACTTCAAATGGAACTTTTGATTTTTGTATAACCCATCCAAACCCGCCACCGGCAAATGATGATTGCAGCGGAGCCACGTTGCTCACCTCGGCTGCTAACTGCAATACGGTTACAGCCAATCTTCGTTATGCTACCAACTCTGCTCCTGCAGGTGCATGTGGTGGAGCTACTGCCACAACAACCTATGATGTTTGGTTCAGGTTCGTAGCCAATTCAACCACCCATGCAGTAACCATAAGCAATCTTGGCGCTAATCTTCCGGCAGCGAGTACTTATATTCAAATGCTGAGCGGTGCAGCCTGCGGAGGTTTTGTATCATTGGGATGCCAGGCAGCTTCTGTTACCAATGGCAGGATGACACTTGCCGGATTAACGATAGGTGCAACCTATTATGTAAGGGTATACAGAATAACAGCCCCAACAGCTTCAGCAACCTCCGACTGGAATTTCGATATTTGTGTTCAGCAGCCTCCGGCCAACGATGAATGTGCAGGTGCGATCGCTTTAACACCCGGTGCAACCTGCGTAAACACTGCAGGCAAACTTGACCTGGCAACGCCAAATGCAGCTACGCCTCTGGGTTGTTTTGCTGCAGGTACTTATTATGATGTATGGTATAGTTTTGTGGCTACAGCAGCGGTTACGCATACAGTTTCATTAAGCAGCCTGGGTGCAAATTTTACAGCGCCGAGAATTCAGATATATGGTGGTACCTGCGGAGCCCTTGTTTCACTTGGATGTGCTGTGGGAACAACACTCTCCCAGTTAGGGCTTGTTAATGGCGTTACCTATTATGTACGTATTGCCAATTTTAATGTTAACCCATCCGGCACGGGTACGGTAGCCAATTTTAATATTTGTATAACCAGGACCGCAGCGCCACCGGCCAACGATCTATGTACCGGGGCTATTTTATTAACCAGCGGAATAACCTGTTCGAATATATCAGGCACATTAATAAATGCCACTTCAGCTGCAGGTTTACCGGCATGCGGTAATGCCGGATCGCCGGAAGTATGGTACAGGTTTGTGGCTCAAAGTGCATACCCGGTAATAACACTCAGCAGTATCGGGGCAAACCTTTTAGCGGCCAGTCCAAGAATACAGTTACTGTCAGCTGCCAGTTGCTTTGCTGCTTTTACATCACTGGCCTGCCAGACTGTTGCAGCATCGCCTACTTCCTTAAACACAGCTGTAACACCTGGGGGAGCCGGTTTGACAGTAGGAACAACTTATTTTATCAGGATCACTACTAATACCAACTTTGCACCACCTGCAGCAGGAACATATACTTTTAATATTTGTGTTGTTGATCCTAATCCCACAGGAAGTGCACGAATAGATTATGGCAAAACTTATTCAAATATTACTGCCGGTACTGTAGGCGGTACCATAAACCCGGGCGATGTACTGGAAATAAGGGCTACCCTGGTTGTACAACGAAATGCTGCCAACCAGCACAGGGCTATAGACAGTGTATCCTATTATGATACTTTGTCGCCGGGTTTGGGATTTGGCCTTATACCCGGAACCATTGCCACCAGGACCAATGAAGGAAAAATTTATACGTCTTATACCGATAGTCCAGCAGATGCAGACTTTGGATGGTATAATACAGCAGGCGCAGGATCGGATACGGCCATTCAGATCAACATGGGCGCAGGTGCTACCAAGCTCAGGGGTGGTATAATCAGGAGCAATTCCTTTCCTTCCTTTTTCGGCACTACCTGCATTATAATGGCAACTTACCGGGTTACGGTAAATGCCGGTTACGATACAAAAATAAATTTTGGCGGTGGTGCATTCAGGTACAGGGATTCTGTTACCGGGGTATTTACTAAAATAGTTTTTCCAAATGACAGTTTGATCGTTTATGCGAGCCCTGCATCCTGCCCCGATGCCGTTTCGCCAACGAATGTGATTGGTGATGAATTTAACGGAACATTCGGTGCACCGGCAGCAAGTGCCGGTTCACAGAACAGGGGTACCTCACCCAACACAAACTATTTATTTACCAATTTTGGCGCCAGTGCACCAAATGATTATTACTATGGTGTTGCCAATAATACCAGTGCCAACTTCTCGGTCAATCAACTGGTAGCCAAACCTGGTGGCGCCGCACGTGTTCATCAGGTTTGGGATATTACCGGCGACCATACGGGTGCTGCCAATACAGCAAAAGGTAACCCGCCATGCAACCCGGGCTTGCCGATCAGTACAACCAATCCATGTGGTTATATGCTGGCCATTAATGCATCCTATAAAACAGACGTGGCATTTGAATTTAATGCTTCCGGTGCCTGCGGAGCCACATATTATGAGGTATCCGCCTGGTTTAAAAATATCTGTTATAAGTGTTCCTGCGATTCAATGGGTAGGGGATCCGGAAATGCAGGTTATATACCTACAGCACCGGGCGATTCATCAGGTGTGCGGCCAAATATAGCCATGCAGATCGATGGTGTGGATTACTATACTACCGGGGAACTGGTTTACCAGGGCCTGGGTGGCACACAAACAGGATCGGATACCCTGAACAACTGGGTAAGGCGTTCCTTCGTTTTTAAAACC